>JBOFDR010000001.1:0-1605 GCA_051647205.1 Brevinema sp.
TATAAAAAAACTCCTAGAGATGTTCTAGGAGTTTTCCTGAGCGGCTGGGGAGAATCGAACTCCCAGCATTAGCTTGGAAGGCTAAGGTATTACCATTATACGACAGCCGCATTTGTATTATTATTTTAACAAAAAAATATTGATTTGTCAATACTTTAGAGCTTATTTTTTAATCTTTTTTTGGTCTTCTATTAAAAAATTCATGTATTGTTTAAAATTATTATCTTTTGTTAAGTCAATTAAATCAAAAATTGTTTGATTATTTTTATTTTTGAGCTGAGGATCAGCTTTTTTTTGTAATAATTTTTTAATTAAAGGTTTATTTTTTTTTAAAACTAACCAATGAAGTATTGTATTTCCATCCTTATCAAGGATCGTATTGATATTAGTTTCTCTATCGATTAAAATCTCTGCCTGTTCAAACTTATTATTAAAAATCATTTTAATAATAGGGTGGACAGAGACTTCTAAAAGTTTTTGATTGGTATCTCGTTGATCGAATGTCGTTAGTAATTTTGGTGTTATGTATTGATTGGTTTGAATCCCTTTAATCGCAGAAGTGCTGAGATAAATAACATGCTCATTTTTATTATTCAATAGAGCGTATTGAAGAGGAGTCTGCTTATAGATGTTTTCTATATCAATCCTAGCTCTTCCTTTTAATAGTAAAGCAATCATCTCAGGTGTTGTTACAGATCCAAGATGCAAAGCTGTATTTCCATTTAGATCTTGTGCTTGAATTTCAGCACCATATTCTAATAGATGCAATACAAGATTATAATTTGTTTGGCTTACAGCCCAATGAAGTGGAGTACTGCCAAAATTATTTGTTGCGTTGATATCAATACCTTTTTTAATCAATAAATCAGCTGTTTCTACATCAGAAATAAAATGTAGTAAGGACATACCGTTTTTATCTTTTATATGGATATTAGCATTTTGGGAGATTAAATATCTAGTTGTTTCCACATCATTTCTTCCAACAGCTTCAAAAAGTGATTGATTTGATGTTTTGTAAGTAAATAGTATGCTAGGAAATAGGAATAATAAGATAATATTTTTCACGAAAACCTCTTACCAAGATTATTCAGCACGTTCTTAGCTGTCTTCCTCATCAGAATATTCTTCTTCCTCTGCTGGAAGCTCTACTTCTATTTCGATATCTTCTGAAGTTACTTGTTCATTAATATTTAATGCTGGAACAGATGAGGCTGTTGCACCTATAGCATTAAGATAAGCAATGAGTTCTTCATCTTGGTTATCTACTGCTATACTAAGAGCTGTATGTTTATCTTTAGATTCTATATTAAAATCGGCACCTAAGCGGATTAAAAATTCTGCCATTGTTTTGAAGTTATTTTGTACAGCAAATAATAAAGCTGTCCAACCATCAGAGTCTGTCGCATTGATATCGGCGTTGTAATCAATTAATACTTTTGCTGCTTCAGTATTTCCTAATTGTGCTGCTCCCATTAAAGCTGTCCAGTTAGAAACAATATTTTCTGTGGTTTCACCGTTAATAGTTTTCATAATAGAAGCGATAGCACCAGCATTAATATTAGCACCCATTTGAGCAAAATAACTAATCATATTACTATCATTATT
>JBOFDR010000002.1:0-6978 GCA_051647205.1 Brevinema sp.
TGTGGAATATGGTAAAATTTCTTTTTCCCACACTATAGCTTAAAGAGATATGTTCAAGATAAAACAACCTTTTACTACTTTTTGAGAATAGTAATTAATACTTGATGCTGATGCCCTCCGAAAATGCTTATAGGTACCAGAAAAATCATTAAACTTATGATTCTCATTCAGCTTCTCTTTCTATCTTTGTTTTTATATTTTAAAAGGCTATACCTGTCGTCAGACCACCTGTCAGTCCATGCACTTGATCTAATCCTGTTGTAAACGAAAACGAATAGTAATACGATATGTCGGCTCCGATGATAAATCCAAAATTTCTATTTAGCTGATAAATAGTCCGCATATTAATAGTAACTCCAACACCAAATGATTCGTGCCATGCTATAGATCCATATTTAACAGCATAGCGACTATAATTACCTGTTAAGAATGCAATATTTAAACCTACAATCCAGCCTTTTTGATTGAAGTTTAGTTTTTTATAAACCCAACCTCCAATCCCAAGTTTTGAGTTAATTAATAGCCCTGAAAAGATATTATTAGGTTGTGGTTTAATCATAGGAGTTACGATATCAAAACCAATATAAAAATAAACAGGTTTTTTAGGAGTTCCAGCATATATATCTAAAGATGTTTGAGATAAAAGTCCTGGACTATCCTTAAAATAACTAGCTCCAACAAATGATGCCGTAAGCCCAAACGTTACTGTGTCTGTACGAAAATCTTCATTCGTTTTTTCTTTTTTCTTTTTCGACTTTTTTTCTGTTGATTTGTTAGTATCTGTAGATTGTTCATTTGTCTGATTCTGTGCTATAACTTCTGTTTTTTCTTGTGCATGTCCATTGATACTACTAAATAATAATACCAGCATGACGCCTATATATTTCATCTTTTTGATCTCCTATTGTTATATTTTTGGATTATATTTAGTAGTGCCTTTTGTTCCATTTTTCCAATGACAATAAGCGCCTGTTTGGATATGTTCAGCTGCAATAGGAATAAATTTCCCTGTACTCCAAGATATATCTCCAGTCTCTGAGTGTCCAATCATTACATCTAATAGCCATCTTTCGATATAGTCTTTTATCAAATATTATACGCCTTTGTTCTTTAGAACCTGCATTACAATATAATAAAATATACTCTACATCTCTTCCATCTTTAGCAGATAAGGTCTCCAAACCATTATCAATCAGCATTTTATTAGCCTCATTCATCTGAAAACATATTCCCTTACCACTATCGCCGAACATTACTGATTCCATTTTTGAAAATTGATTATCCATTTCTTTTTTTGTTTCATTAACAAAATGATCTACAGCTTTATCTGCTCCTGTGAAAATACCTAGAACTACACCAACTACAGCTCCTACTCCTGCGGATGCAGCTGTAGTTAAAGCAACACTTACTCCTAGCCCTGCGCTAATAGCTGATGATGCTGCAGACATGCCACCAATAGGTTTTGTAACTTCTTTCATAAATATTTCAAAACCTTTAACGAAACTATATACAGATATAGCCTCTGTAGCTGCTTTATCGAACTGATCAGAAATAGAGGTATTAAAATAATTTAATACTTCTGTTCGATCGACTGCTTTAGAATTTTTATGATTTACTTTATATTCTTTTCCTTTTTCAGTATATAAAGGAATATGAACCCTATCCTTAGCAAAATATAAACCTATTTTTGGAGTGCCTAAAATAGTAAGATCTGATAATGAAGTTGATTGTTCAATATTATTTAAATCTTGATAAGCTAGTAATGGTTCTATGTGATAAGTTTCAACAAATTCTGTAATATTCCATTTTTGTGATATTAGTTCTGAAGCATTTCTATGACTTAATCTTGATTCTAATACTTTCCAATACCATTCTTTAAGTGATTTTGATAACATATCCTTAGGTTTATAACTTACTATAGAATTTTCTAATAGAGAAGATTGATATATAATCCCGTATAAAGACAAATAATACGTGCTATACACTTCTGATAACATTTCTCTTGCACTAGATATTTGTTTTTTAGCAGTTGGATAGACCATTAATTTTTTATAAAATTTATCTAATCCTATTGTTAAATTCTGTTTGTTTTCTTTTTGGTCAATCGTTAAATAATTATGTTTAGCTTTAGCCACAAAATCACCTAATTTATCACTACCTTTACGATTTTTTAATTCTTTTACTGTAGCATCATTATCAATCTCTTCGTTCAACTCATAACGTACTTGGTTATCTATTATATTAATATTAATTGCTGGTAATTGATAAGCACTGATATTTTCCTCAATTTTACGAGCATTATAAGCTAATAAGTAAGAATCTGAAAGATTATTTTTAATATCATCTTTTAACTTATTTCTAAAAGAGTCTTTTTCATCGTATAAAATATTACTACCTGTATGTACACCCCACCCAGTAGGATGGATGGTATAAGTTTTTTCATCATGAGAATAGTAATGTACTTCAGCAGTAGCGAAATTTTCTGTTCTGCGATATGCAGGGATACGGATCGCTCCAAGGAGCTTATTATTTTTGATGACGCGATATTCATAGTAACGATAAAAATCGCCACCATCTTTGTCTAGGATCAGGATAGGTCGTTCTGAGATCTCAGCATTTTGCCAAGACGTTTGGAGTGGTTTTTGCAATTCTAACTCAGCAAGAGCAAGCTCTCTCGCATCTTTCCAATGAATTCTCAAATTTTTTGGATTTCTTTCCCCTTCAGGAAATTCACCATTATATAGATTATATAGATCTTGATTATCAATAGGTTCACTTTCATAAAACGAATTTAATCGTTCTTCAAACTCATAATCGACTTGTTTGACATGATGAATTTGATCTTGATAATCTTTTGCCTCTTCTTTTTGAATATTTTCTGCTAATACACACTGACTTAAAAATAATACAAATATTAAATTTAAAAATGAAGTTTTCACCAGGCTTCTCTTTGAATAAATAAATTCCCCAATTCACTCATTAAAAAAGTTGTATACATATTATAATTATATATATAATTATTGTCAATAAGTTTTTTATTTGTTTTAATTTTCATACTTTACAACACTTTATCACTTGACTTTACTACAACACTTCCCAATCAAAAACAACCCACCATCACGATGAGTTGTTTCGATTTTAATCCCTGTTAATCGTATTTAATTCCACCCTACGAGTGTCATGACCTGTTATTTTGAAACTGCGTTTCGGTACTTATATTGTATATATCAAAAGCGATTTCCTCCCCATCAAAAACAACGAATACCCTGTATTTTTCCACCCTACAGGGTATTTCACTTGTTAGCAGGGGATTTCGAAGTCAAGGATGACGAAGATGTCGAGTCGTACATAATGTACATAGACTCAACTATTCCAAAAATACAGGGAATTTTCAATCTATTTTTATAGATAAGTTCGCTGATAACTACATCATCCATATCAACAAGCTCGTCTACCAAATGTATGAATTGACTGAGGAAGAAATAGTTTTGATCCAAGGAAAAGAACAATGAAAGTAGGAATCAGAAAACCCAGTATAAAAAAATCTTTGTCAGCCACATTTAGCCCAAAACGACGTCTCAAAATGCCTCGTGGCTGGGGCTGGCTCACCAATCCCAAAAAAATATACCTACAACAAAATCCATCGCCGATTTACTTTTCGCTTTTGGGATCTATTAAAAAAGTTCTTTAAATAATAGACACCTCTTTCTAAATGAGAATGGTGTCTGTTACTACGATCTCATTACATTTTTATGAAGAGGAAACAGCATAAGCATTAGAATGAGATAGTCCGTTATCTTTAAAAACCTGTATTTCATCCAGTAAAAATCACGCTGTATCCAGAAATAAAGATAAACTATTTCTTATCCTCATTTCAAAAATGTAAACGATGGGTTGTTTTTATAGGAACTAATACATTGTAAAATACTCATATACCCTTATGAAATATTTCTAGATCAATTATAAATCTAAACTTTGCATGATATATACAGTCAGCATTCAATTGGTAATTGTATAGAAGAAGCTTTCACACTTAAATAGAAGTATTTCTATTTTTTTATTTTGATAGTATATCTCCATTAGATTCGATAACTTCTTTATACCAGAAATAGCTTTTTTTCTTACTACGAGCAAGATTGTTTTTATGATCTACAAAAACAAATCCATACTGTTTTTTATAGCCATTAAGCCAACTTAAAAGATCTGTAAAAGACCACGCAAAATACCCTTTTAATTGGATACCGTTATTAATGGCTTTTTCACAAGCTTGTAGGTGAGTTTTGATATAATCAATACGTGAATCATCTGAGATTTCTCCATTTACACTCTGATCTTCATCACCAAGCCCATTCTCTGTAATATATATAGGAATATTACCATAACGATTTTGAATACGTTTCATACCATCATATAGGCCTTCCGGATAAATTTCCCACATCCATTTTGTATAAACAAGATCTTTCGGTTTTACTGTTTGGTAACGTCCACAATAGCTAATATCTTCACTTCTACCTGTAGCTGTTTCACGAGAAAATATACGTTCAATATTTGGTCCTGTATAGGATTTAATTATTTGTCTACTATAGTAGTTAATTCCTATAAAATCAGATTTTGCAGATTTAATTATTTTCATTTCTTCGGGAGTGATATTGAGCTTACCGTATGTTCGTTCAATAAATTCTAAGTGATCTTTTGGATATTCTCCTTTTAAAATAGGATCATAGAACCAATAAAAACTATCATTTTCAGCAAAGTGAGCTGATTCAATGTTTTCGGCACTATCAAAAGCTGGATAAGATGGACTCAAGACATGTGTAATACCAATTTCTCCTTTGATTTTCATTTTACGAAAAGATAGCACTGCTTTCGCATGAGCTACATTAACATTATGAGACACATTATACATTCTTAGAGGATCAGAAACATCTGGTGGATGTGCTTTTACCAAATACCCTAAATGACAGAAGACAATCGCCTCATTAAAGGTGATCCAATGTTTTACTCGATCTCCAAAACGTTCGTAACAGAGTTCTGCATATTTTTGAAATTCCTCTATTATCAATTTATTTTCCCAACCACCTTTTTTTTGCAATTCTAATGGAAGATCCCAGTGATAAAGTGTGATAAAAGGTATAATATTATTTTTCAGCAATTCATCAATTAAATTATTGTAAAATTGAATACCTTTTTCATTAATCTCACCCTTACCGTTTGGAAGAATTCTTGCCCAAGCAATAGAAAAACGATAGGATTTGAGACCCATTTCTTTCATTAATTGAACATCTTCTTTATAACGATGGTAATGATCCACAGCTATATCTCCATTGGTATCTTCAAATGTTTTACCGGGAATTTTACAATATTCGTCCCAAATAGAAAGTCCCTTTCCATCTTCATTCCATGCACCTTCTACTTGATAAGCAGCTGAAGCCGCACCCCACAAAAAGTCTTTTGAGAATGTCATAAAAAATCTCCTTAAAAATATAATTTATGATTATTTATTTTTTTGTTCTTCTAAATAAGCTTGTCTATCAATAATTTTAAAGAATGGGAAGTAGATCAAGGTTGCTACAATTAATGAAATTGTTTGTACCAAAGCTCCTTGCCAACCTCCAACTAAAAAACCTCCAATAATAATTGGTGTTGTCCAAGGAACAACTATAGACCCAAATGGTGCTAAAAAACCTACAGATATCGATGTGTACACAATTAATGAAGATGCTAAAGGTGCTAAGATAAAAGGAATAAACATATACGGATTTAATACAATTGGAATTCCAAATAAAATAGGTTCGTTGATATTAAAAATACCAGGAAGTAGCGAAATTTTAGATAGAGATTTGAAGTGCGTAGATTTTGCATGGAGCATCAGTAGCACTAATCCTAATGTGAATCCAGCACCTGTTACAGTAATATATTGATCAAGGTATTGAATGGTAACAATATAAGAGTTTGTTCCGGAGATAAGAGTTTCACTAGCTTCTATAACTTTTTGATTAGCAATAGCATTTGCCATCAAAACAGGTGTTAAAATACCTGATACAATTGCAGACCCATGAATCCCCATCCACCATAAAAGCGAAATTAATACAGGAATTGCAAAAGCTCCAAATAATGAAGAAGAAATACCTTGAAGAGGTTGCTGTAAAAAATTGTATATAACATCTAATAAGGTACTACTTGTAAAAAATTGGAAAATATTATAAATAACCATTGTTGTTGTCATTACAATCATAAAAGGAATCAAACTTGTAAATACAGATGCTACAGCAGTAGGAACACCATCTGGTAGGGAGATTTTGAGATTGTTTTTTAGACAAAGAGTATAGATATAACCTACAAAAAGACCAATAATAATAGATCCGATCATTCCTTTTCCCCCTAAAAATTCTTTAGGAAAAACACCAGAAATTACTTCGGAATCAACAGAAATAAAGTGGTTATTCACAATAAAAAAACAAACAATTGCAAGTATACCTGCTGGTACAGCGTAAATTTTCTCATTTTGTACATATGTATAAGAAACACCAAAAACAGCTATTAAAGCAAGTAAATCGAATGTGGAACCTACAATCTGATAGAGCCCTTTATCCCAATCTTGCCCAAAAAAAATTGCCATAAAATCAGTATAACCAGGTATTGGAAGATTTCCAATTAATAAAAATATAGACCCTACGATAGTTAGAGGCAGAGTTAAAATAATACCATCTTTAATTGCTAAGATAGGTTTTGATGTAAAAATTTTACCTGCAACGTGAACAATAGCATCTATTTTTGATGTGTCCATAATTACACTCCTTTATTGAAATCACATAGATTTATCACATAAAAATATAAGACTTATTTTAATTTAATTATAAACCAATTGGAAATGTTGTCAATATTATATTTGATATTATGTCGTGAATTACTTATTTTTAGATCATTTAGGTTAAACGTTGTGATTTTTTATATTCTTTAGGAGAAAAAATGTAGGCT
>JBOFDR010000003.1:0-8189 GCA_051647205.1 Brevinema sp.
ATAATCTTTAGCAAAAATCTGTTAATTTTTGGACCAAAAAAATGATCAAATTCCAAATGCCTGTTCTTTAAAAAATTTTCCCTGATACCTCGATTTAAATTCCCTGTTATTTTTGACCAAATTTTGAATGATATGCTTATTATATCTATACCAAGATCAATTTTCAGTCCTTGAAAAACAAAAAAATCCCTGTAAATTTCCCTGTTAGCAGGGATTTCATACCAAAAATACAGGGAATTTTCAATCTATTTTTATAGATAAGTTCGCTGATCACTACACCATCTGACAACAGTAAAGAGCTAAGTCTTGTAATTATCAGGCTTGGCTCTTTCTCATTTTAAAGCTGTACCCTAAAGGGTATTCATATACAGATTGTGTACTTTTTGTACCCTTTAAAGGGGCATTAAATGTACATATATCTGGAATTTATTATAGGAATGTATTTAATGGAAAATGGAATTTATTATTTAAAAATTAAAATTAATGGATCTTATAAAAGGATATCTTTGGAAACAACGGATATTAGAACAGCTAAAGAAATCTACAATGCTTATCTCCTCGATAAGCGCTACTTCGTAGCAAAAATAAAGCTATTTCTAATCCGTTCTGTGAAATGGTTTTACGATAAGGATCGTAATTCTACGCGAATTGTTCCAGATGAAGGTATTAAAAAATCAAAAATAGTTGCTTTATTTTCTGTATTTTTAGGAGGATCTATTGATAATTCAAATGCTCTAAAATGTACATCAACATCAAGAACAGAAACAGAACAAGCAGATCTTGTATTTAAAAAAATTTAGAGTATTTGAAGGAACATAAACCTAATACAAAAATTATGTATCCAACAGCATATGCAGACTTTAAAGATGAATGTGATCAATATTTTAAATTACTAGCAGAGAATCCTACAGAAATTCAAGAATGGGAGTCAAATCTTAAAAAAGATTGGCTACATATATTAAAAGTAAAAATAATCAAGATCCTAATAATTTTTACTTGCATGTTAATAGAGAAGATGGAAGAGTCTTTGATATTAGTTGGAAAGGTCTTAATACGCAATATATGACTGAAGTATTTAAGACAGCAAGAAAGAATAATTATATTAAGTCAAATAGTTTATATTATTTGGAAAAAAAAGGGGAATACGCTTATCATTTTGTTATTTAATAATAAAAAAGAGGAAAGAACCTTCCTGTCTCATCATCTTCTTGTTGATCTTCCATAGCACGATCAGCTAGAAAATTAAGCCAGTATATTTTCTGTTTTTCAAAATTTTTAGGTATAAGTTTTGAATAAAGATAGTCATAAAATTCTTTATTATTGCTAGGTAAATTATAAAGAAAGGAATGCTCCTGTTGGCTTGTATTTAAGCGAGAAGCTATCACTAACATTGAGGAAGACATGATTCCTTGTGAGCTTACCATCATTTTATCAAAACAAAGTAATAGTGCTGGAATATCTGAAAAATTAGAGACAGATAGTGCCTTGATAGCAAGATATTTAACATCAATAAAATTAAAACTTTGTTTTGTAAGGCTATTAGTTAGTTCATCTTCTGTAAATACTAATTTATTGGTTTCTAAAAATTTTATTCCATATTGATTTGTATAGGAAATCGTAACTCCATTATTAATAAATGTAACATTATTAGTTTCTAGGGGTTCTAAATTTTCTAAATTAAGAAGTACTGTTATTCCATTTCTCAATACTTTATCTGGATACAATTTATTAGTTGTAAAAAACGATCTAGTACGGTATAGTCACCTTTTTCGAGACCAGCGATAATGGTAGCACGTTCTTCAGGTGTGATTAATTCAACTTCATTAGTCATAATTGATATTGAATCTAGATAAGTATCAATTGGAAAGACAGAGTTTTTCTGTGATAATTTTGATTTCTTATCGGCACACGCACCAAAAAATTTTAGATTCTAGTTTCTAAGGAAAGGTAATACAAATGTGTTTTCAAATCTGACTACACTTGGTCATACTTGTCATCGAGAAGGTAAGTATGGTAAAAATGAGTTACAAAAAAAGGTTTTAGAAATCATCTAACAAAAACATCGCTAATTTTTCCACAAGCAACATAACTCTTAAGTAAATTGTACTCATACTACTTAATACTTCATAAATTTTTAGACAGCCTAACGTTGCAGTTAGTTAAAACTAAAAACCCTCCATATTTGGAGGGTTTTTAGTTAGAAGTTATATTTTTAACTTTTATTTTTAAATACCTATGTCTCTTCGCTCTCTATGAGAATATGACATAGTAGGCATATGATTTGTAACATGAGTATAGATATTGTTATTTGTAGGAGCAACATAAATTTTTGCTGTATTAAGATTAGAAGCATCAGGTCCTCTATGAAATGTTGCAATACGTCTATCAAATGGTCCAAAACCATATAAACCAAAAATTGCATTACCTTGAAGATCAGATGAAATAACAATTAACTGATAAGTAGAAGATCTAGAAACACCATTTACCACTTCTGTATAAGTAGCAGATTTTTTTGTACTCTCATGGTCAAAACTCCAGTATTTCATATTATTAGCACTAGTAGGAGTCCCTGAAGTAGTATCGACCCATTGGGCCCAGTTAGCACCTTGCTGAATATTACCAGGATGTTGTTTATTAGCATTGGTTATTGCGTCATAAGAATGACATATAGTAGAGTGAGTTCCTCTTAAATTATAAAATGATAGTGTATTTCTATTGATCTCAGCTTGCTCGATAGTATCACCTGTTGTCATCTTCATTTTAAGATGAAATACACCTTGTCCAACTTCAAAAGCATGATATTTATTATAGATAGCTTCACTATAATAAGAGTTTGAAGGAACAACTGAAGTTGATACAAATCTTCGTCCATAATCATAAGTACGTACCACACCTGCATGTGTACCACTAAATTTCACCAATCTTGCACGACTCTCCATCATGTTTTTGTGACTTGTATGTCCATCTACATCTTGTACTAGTGCTGTAGTTCTTTGTAATCCAAGACCAAAGTTTCTATTATCACCTTGTGGATTCATATCATAAGTCCATACAGCTTTATTTCTAGTATTAGGATCATTATATGCAGCTTCCCAATATGTAATGATAGTAGTGTTCACACCATCCCAATTATCATTAGCATCTATAGGGCGCCAAAAATGAGGTAAAGCAGTGTTCCATGTGTTAAATGGAGTTTTATCAATATTAAAAATCTCAGATGGTAAGAAGTTATAGTCTTTATGATCACTTCTAGCAGGATGTAAAGTTGTCGCGACACTAGATGGTATGGTTAGATCGGTTTTTGTACCAGATGCTAAAGCATACTTAAAACCATCTGGAAGATCTTCTTTATGAAGTTCTATTCCTACAAAAGAATATTTTAATGCATCTGGTAATGTACTTGATGCACCTGTTTTTGGCATAATTTGGAACGTTGCTTTAAGATTGGCAGAACCTGCAACAAACTCATTAGTAGATATTCTATAACGAGCATTATATGTTGTACTACCAATACTAATTGTCAAATCATGCCTTGTATTATTAAAAGTAAAGTTGGTTGTTTGAGCGGCAGTACCGAAAGCATATGTATTTGTTCCAGTCGATTGCAGTCCACTCCATTTACCTCTATGTGCAAGATTACCAATACGAGCTAATGTATTAAATATCTCAAAAGTCTGAGGATAATAGACTAAATTTAAATCAACAAGATTCCTATCTAAAGTAGTATTGGTCGTCGCATTAATAGCCTGTGTAATCGCACCTTGGAAATCTGTGGCTGTATTAAATATATAAAATTTATTTTGTTGAGCTCCTGTATTTACAGAAATTCCTAAAACATATTTATCTAAAGGAGCTCCCGCTGATAACGCTTTTAATAGCACAACACCTTGCATACTACTTTCAATACTTGTTTTATGTAGAATTGTACTATAAGTATGAATCACTGGAGATGCGTCAGGCACTCTCTGAACCACTGTAGCCTGTAAAGCATTAGCATCAAAAGTCCATTCCGTTGTATTCTCATGGAGATACACTAAATCTTGATCTAACAATACAAGAGAACCTGCTGACTGTAAATTTCTCATAACCTCAGTTTTTGATCGTACAGAGTCTAGTCCTCTATGAGTGTAAAGAGTATTTCTTCCTGTAGCCACAGCTACAATATCAGTTGTCCACTGAAGTGCTGTTTTTAACTCAGCTATAGTGTTCGCTATAACAATACCAGCATACGTTTCTCGTTGTTCTGCCGTCATAGAACCTGTCGAAGTCGTAGGTACACGAATCCCAACATATTTCCCTCTATCAGGCCCTGTTCCTTTCAGAACAGCAATAGCTTTATAGTCTTTACCATCTCCTATTCTTGTTGACTCTACCATCTCATATATATATAAGTCATCTCTTGTTGAAGTTGGTGAAGCATTAGAAATAATAATAGATTTTTTGTTATAGCCTACAACATTAGGTAAAATCGTAAAACTTCTTGTTAATTTCGTATTATAAATTGGATCATTCGCTGGGTCATCCATACCCAGATGTACTAACGCACCTTGTTCATTAGGAGCTGTGATATTGTTAGCTTGAATCCTCGTAGCATGTTCAAAAACTTCACCAGAAACCTTAATCCACTCTGTAGCAAAAAAGTTATAAGTGCCCGCTGTTTTTAGCTGCTGGTTCATCTGTTTCACAGTATTAAGACTTGTACTGATAGATAAACGTCCACGCTGACCTTTATTTCTATCAGCCGTATCTGCTGCTTCTGCCATTTCAAAATATGCAAAGTTGTTATTGTACGGTCCAAATCCACTTAAAACATATACACCTTCAACACTTTCTCTTCCAGTAGGTCCACCTTCTGTAGGTATTAATCCATATGTTTGTCCAGGGTTATTTAGGTCACTAGATGATAAAATATTTTTAATCGCGATCACTCCAGCTGTTTTATCTAATGTAAAATCAATAGTATTATTAGGATCATAAATAGGTCTGGTGATTCCATCTAAAGCAACTACAAGATGCCCCGTTCCAGAAGTCGTCGTAGCAGATCCTGTCTCAGATGTGCCACCATTTCTTGTTAATGACCAAATCCCTTGCTCTTGCATTGACTCAATCACTTGCTTAGATGTTCCAGCCGTCGCCTTATCAAATGTAGCCCAGTTATACGAAAGACCTAAAGCATTAAACTCTGTTTGTGCTTCTTGTAAAGTATTACCAATACCAATTCTCATCGATTTTTGGTTTAGTCCTTGACCCAAACTTAATACCACAAATTTATTAGAAAGTCTATCTCCAACGGGTTTTCCAGAATCATCTTTTCTAAATATTTTGAAGTTTGCTTCAAATCCTGTAGGTGATGATGAAATTAATTGAATCCCATATCTATTCGCTTCAACAGGCTGTGCAGCAGAATCTGATGCCAGAAAATCTATTGGGCTACTTCCATTAACATTTTCAATCCCAGCTGTCACAAGATTTACAAATCTCCAACGCTTGGTATTCGCTGCATTATAAACATAGTTACCACTAGCATCTTTTTCTAATCGTACCCAATCCGTTGATCTGTC
Source organism: Brevinema sp. (assembly GCA_051647205.1). Classification (GTDB taxonomy): domain Bacteria; phylum Spirochaetota; class Brevinematia; order Brevinematales; family Brevinemataceae; genus Brevinema_A. The sequence continues at coordinate 5,562 of JBOFDR010000003.1, forward strand.
ATCAAATTCAATTGCTTTCATTAATAGATGGAAATGTAAACGTGCATCTTCTATTTTTCGAAGACTCCATTCAGATAGTTCATTTCTAATTTTAATCGCTTGTGCTTCTGCTGCTCCTACATTACCCGCAGTAAATCTAGCCGCTCCCAATCTCATAAAGTTTGCATCATATGCTGTTCCAGGATTATAAAGTGGTGGAGTCACACCACTAGTAGGCGGTTCTCCCCCTATTCCTATAGCAAGAATATTATTATTATACGGAGCATTTACATCTGTTGATTCTATCGTAAATGTTCCTCTATGACTAGACTCATCCGTTCTTGGTATATAAGTATAAGTATGTTTTGTGCCAGCTTGGTTTTCCACTTCGATAACGTTAGAACCACCAACTTTAAATCTCCAAATCTCATAATTATTTTTATTTAATTGGTAAAAGTGGGTTTTTTGATCAGCAGAATGTGGTAAGACAAGAATCCATTCTGTTCCTGCAGCAAGATCAATCACACGTGCAGGCACAGATGCAGACTTAATATCTCTAAATTCTAATTGATCTGCCACAGGTTTTGCTAATGCTTCAGCCTTAGTATTTCCAATAGATGCTCTAAATGTTGCTTCAGTTCCTGGAGCAGGTTTTCCTGAAAATTTAGCATTCGTCAAAGCAACATATTTTCTATTATATGGTGCATTAGCATCTTTAGATCTTAAGTAGAAAACAAGTGTTTTTATTATAATCTCACCAGATACATCTACTTTATCTATAACTTCATCCATATAGAGATTATAATCTATAATCCCACTTTTATGAACTACACGTAAATTAGTTGCAGTAGTATTAAAAGTCCATGTTTCGGTATCATTAGGATTGTAACTGGAATTTTTTAAGCTAACAAAAGAAGGCGTACCATACCCCTTTCCAGCAAGCGCACCTAATAAATCATGTGCCTCAGTTAATCCTGTAGACCATGGATATGTAGGTCTTACATATTTTGGACTTGCTGTACTAATAGATTGTACATCCACATATGTATTTCCAAAGTGAACATATACGAAATCTGCAGTACCAAGAGACGACTGCAGAAAACCTACAAATTGGTCACGTCTCGTGCCGGATCCTGCTAATTTAATAATTGATAATGCAGCAGGTGATGATGGAGTACCAAGGTTCTGATCGTGCATTGCTAAGGCCGTATAGGTAGCATTTTCTACCTCTACCCCATCAACAAAATCAATAATTGTCACCGTAGCTGGTGTCACAGAAAAGTTTATCTTAATTAAACTAGTATGCTTAAAATCATACATACCGTCAACACTATCAACAAAACCTACACCAATATTAGCAATATCTGTAAAACTAGCTGGAAACATTCTTGTCCATAGTGGCATCGCAAGTTGATTTTTTAATTCATCTCCATGTGATGACTCTGTGACACTAAAATTACCTGTATTTACTATAGGTGTCACTTTACCAGGCTTTAAGTTATCTAAAGTCGAATCAATCAGTATTCTAATCTTATCACCTTCATTAGCCCCTTGTTGTACATCTATTCTTAAAAACTGTCTGTTCAATGGAAGTCCTGGACCTTGTAACTCCACTACACCAGCAAAATCTCCTTCATCCAAACGCATTTTAATACTATAAGTCTCAGTACTAGGCTGATTCTGTGTTGGTACATATGTTTCCACTTCCATCACTAATGTTGATAAATCAAATTTATATATTTTAGTCTGATATGGGGTTATTCCACCATTATATGCACCACTGGTATCTCTTGAGAATTCCATATATCGTCTTGAATCAATCTTTCTGATCACATTAGGTATCACAGGAGCTGTACTCTCAGCATTATAGTTATGTAATGTTCTTGTAGGACTGTTAATCTTATCTAAATTCGCGATCGCATTAGCCTCTGTCCCTCCAGTTGCAATATAACCCCTGTCTCCTTCAGATCCGCTTCCTGTTTTAATAGCAAAATATAAACTGTCATATCCAAGATCTATCCCACTAAATAGCTCAAACTGGAAAACTCCATAAGTCTCACTAATATCATTAATAGGTTTAATTCTATATGTTGTCTCAGGATCTGAAACACCACCTATTGTTTTTGTAATCTTAACTTCCAATAATAGTCTCGTATCAAATACCCATCTATACGTATCATTTATAAAATATGATGGAGCTGATCCTGCAGGAATAGAATCTGCAACTTCTCCAGGCGCCCCACCTCCATAGACTAAGGCAACCCATGGTCCAAATTTTTCCATCTGTGTGATCACACGATAATCAGATGGAACACTGGAGCGTTCATGTAAATTAAACAATGGAACTTCGTCCACTCCTTTTTTTACTTCTTCTAGATTATAACCAACATAGTATTTTGCTTGTGTTTTATATAATTCAGATCCACGTGCAATAGCAATATATGCCCCATGCTTCTCTTTTGTTGAATCAATAGTAGTAAAATCTGATCCTGTATATCCTATCAACTGGATAACACCCTTCGAATCGCTAATATCAAAAGGCACTTCTACCTTGTAGAAACTCTCACTCGCAACACCTTGCTTAATAGAAGTATATTTTAATGTGCGATCTACCAAATTTAAAAACTCATAAATTTCTGTGTTCTGACT
>JBOFDR010000004.1:0-6259 GCA_051647205.1 Brevinema sp.
TATTTAAAAATAAAAAAGACCACCGAAATTGATGGTCTTTTTGGTAATATAATCTTAATTAAGTTTTTTTTATTCGTTGTCTAGAAAGAAGAATAACAATTGATAGTGCTGTAATGATTGATCCTACAGTGAGTGAAATAAGATATCCAGGTAAATTAGTAATCAATGGAAAGACAAAAATTCCTCCATGAGGGGCTGGCAATTGACAAGAAAACATCATAGAAAGAGCTCCCGCAACAGCAGAACCGAGAACACATGATGGGATAATGATCAAAGGTTTAGACGCAGCAAATGGCAACACTCCTTCCGTAATAAAACTGGCACCAAGAGCATAGCAAGTAATTCCTGTTTCACGTTCATCTTGTGTAAAAAAATGCTTTGCAAAAGTAGTAGCTAGAGCGACTCCTAAAGGAGGTGTCATTCCACCTGCCATAACCGCTGCATGAGGATAGAGATTCCCTGCAGAAATTGCTGCTATACCAAATGTAAAAGCAGCTTTATTGATAGGTCCTCCCATGTCAATAGCCATCATACCACCTAAAAGAAGACCTAGTAAAGCCAAGTTGGTACTACTGAGTGATTCTAGGAATTGAGAAATACCACCATTAATTTGAGAAACAAGCCCTAGTAACGGCATCACAATAATACCCATCAATAATAATCCAAAAACAGGATAAAGAAGAACAGGTTTTATTCCATTAAATACTTTAGGAAGAGGAGAAAATACCTTTTTAAGAACAAGAATCACATATCCTCCAACAAAACCAGCTAATAAACCACCTAAAAATCCACCGCCACTAGAAGCGGCTAATGATCCACCAACCATTGCAGGCATTAGAGCAGGTCGCTCACCAATACTAAAGCCAATATATCCAGCTAAAATAGGAATCATTAAAGAAAATGCTCCCGCTCCTCCTAAAGTATTCAAAAACTTTGCTATAGGATTATAGTCAGTTGCATTAGGATCATGAGCTGTAATACCAAACATAAAACCAATTGCGATAAGGATTCCTCCACCAACAACAAAAGGAAGCATATACGAAACCCCTGTCATTAATTGACCATAAACTCCTTTTTTATTGTGAGAAGAATCACTAGAAGAGTCTTGTTGATGTTTATAGATGGGTACATTTTCTTGAAGAGCTTTTTGAACAACATCGTTAGGATTACGCACAGTATGTCCTGCACTAACTTTATAAAGCTTTTTACCATCAAATCGAGACATATCTACATCCCTCTCAACTGCAAGAATAACTACTTTTGCATTTTTAATTTCAGCATCGGTTAAAGTATCCTTTACTCCATCAGAACCATTGGTTTCTACACGAATATGAAGATCTTTGATAGCTCCTATTTTTTTAAGAGCATCTGCTGCCATGTAAGTATGAGCGATTCCCGTAGGACAGGCCGTTACAGCCACAATATCAACAACTCCTGTCAAAGAATGCTTCTGAGCAGATACATGTTTTCTTTCATTAAAAAGATTTAATAAAATTGATTTATCAGAAGATGTAAGAAATGTTTGTACTTTTGTATCCTCAGACAAAATCTCAGATAAACCAGAAATAATACTCAAATGCAAACTATTTTCTTTTTCTGGAATTCCAATCATAAAAAATAAGGATGCTGTATCTCCACTCTTTTCATTCCAAATAACAGGATTTTTAGTACGTATAATAATGACACCAACTTTTGAAACGCTGCTGGATTTTGCATGAGGCATTGCAATATTTTCAGCAATAATAGTAGGATCAATTGCCTCACGATCTCTCAATGCTTTTAATAGCTCTTTTTCATTATTTGAATAACCTTGTTTAGTAAATAATGTTGCCATCTCTGATAGAATAGCATCTTTTGATTGAGCGTCACTATCTAAAAGTATCAGATTCTGATCAAAAAACTTTCTCATACTATCCTCCTTTGTTATTATATTATCTAATTATTTTTGATACCTTAACATTATGTATTAGTGTATCAGCTATTTTTTTTGTAACTAATCCATGTGAGAACGCTGTTCCAGCACCACAAGCAATCGCATAAGAAAATGCCTTCAATGGGTCTTTTGATTTTATGTAAGCACTAATAAAACCGGCTACTAAAGAATCTCCAGCTCCGACACTACTAATTACTTTACCTTTAAGAGCTTCTGCAAAATAGACAAAATCTTCAGCTAAAAAATAAGCGCCCTCAGCTCCTAGAGAAACAACAATATAAGGAATATTATATTCTTTTTTAAGTTTTAATCCAAGCTCAAGTGCCTGTTCATTGGTTTGAACTTTACAATTAAAAAGCTCTCCAATTTCGTCTTTATTTGGTTTAATAAAAAAAAGATTTGGAATTTCAAGAGATTCTTTTAACGCTTCTCCTCTAGTATCTACAATAACTTTTATTTGAGGAGAAACTGCTGCGGCAATTAAAGCATAGGTGTTTTTAGGAAGAGATTTTGGCACAGACCCAGATAAAATAATAGTATCAGCAGACTTATAAGATGTTATTTTAGTGATTAATTGCTTAAATTCATCCTCAGAGATTTTTGGAGCAACGCCAGCGATTTCAGTTTCGAAAGAAGATGTTTTAATTTTTGTATTAATACGAGTTCGATCACGAATCATGATAGGATCAATAAATTCTCTAATTTCTTCTTCAATAAAGTTCCCAGTAAAACCACCTAAAAATGCTACCGCTTTGCTTTCAAAATTAAGATTTTGTAATACATGAGATACATTTATTCCTTTTCCACCTGCATAAAAATAATTTTCTTTTGCAGAAAGTGTTTGAGCCTCGATAAAACTATCTATCGTGGTATAAAAATCGATTGCAGGATTTAAGGTCACGGTAATAATCATATTTACATCCTTAGTGTTGGTGAAATTTTTCAAATTATAGTGTAATAAATGATTTTCGTCAATTTATAAATTATTTTTAATTATTTATCATCTTATTCATAAAATACTTATATACACTATTAAGAATAAAAAAGCTCCCTTTCAAAAGATTGGGAGTTTTTTTTATAATGTATATACTATTTTATTTAGTCATCAAAACTTAAATATTATCTTTGTTTTAATGATAATTACTAAACTTTCAACTCAGAATTTTTTAGAAAATCACTGATTACTTTTTATATAATTTAATGAAAGATAAAATATCAAAAAAGTCATGGTATTAAAAATTTGGAGGTGTTGATATCCAAATTAATTTTGCTTCTTTTATACCAATATTTTCAAGATGGTGGGTTTTACCTGATTGAAAATAGAATGACTCACCTTTTTTCACTTTAAACATTTTATTTCCTAGATAAATCGCAATAGAACCTTCAAGAACATAACCAAACTCTTCACCATCATGAGCTTGTTCCTCTTTATATCGGCCACCTTTTTCTATTGTTAATAAAATTGGCTCCATCCGATTTTTTTGTGTATTAGGAATAATCCATTCAACTTTATAACCAAGGGTTGTATCCGAAATTTCATAAAAATCTTGTTCATTAAAAACGATCTGCTCTTCTTGCATTTGAAAAAAAGTATGAATAGTTGTTCCTAAACCATTTAAAATCCCTGATAAATTAGAAACAGAAGGAGAGACAAGATCTCGCTCTAGCTGAGAAATAAATCCCTTAGAAAGTTCACATCTATTAGCTAGTTCATCTTGTGTTAGTCCCCTTTCTAAGCGTAGTTCTTTAATTTTTTCTCCGATTCTCATTGTTATCACCTGTGTTATTATAAATTATAGTTAGTTAAAACTATAACATTTTTTTAATTTAAAATCAACATTCTCTAAACATCGATTAAATATACATAAAAAATCGTCAAGAAATCATTGAAATTATTGACAAATAAGGCAAAAATATATATAATATCTCAAGAATTATTTAAAGTCACAAATTGCTTTGTGACTTTGTTTAATATTTTAACCTCAAAAACTATTATTTTGACTTTATATAAAATTTTAAATCTTATATATCTAGGAGGATATCACTTTGAAATTAGAGACGCTCGGCAGGCATATCTTAATAGAATTTTACAATTGTAATGAAGAAATTCTAGGAGATCCTAAACTTATTAAACAACATATGAATGAAGCAGCTATCAAAGCTAAAGCAACTATCATAGAATCAGTATTTCACCATTTTAATCCCTATGGTGTATCTGGAGCAGTGATTATTTCTGAATCACATCTTGCAATACATACTTGGCCTGAATTTGGCTATGCTGCTGTAGATGTATTTACTTGTGGAAATACGATTAATCCTTGGACTGCGTTTAATTTTTTAGAAGAAGTATTCCAAGCAACAAGAAGTGAATCTATCGAGGTTCCTAGAGGAATGGTCGACAAAATCAGAAACTATTCTCCAAAAAAATTAGGCACTATTCGTTTTAAACCTGACTTATAGAACATTCAAAATAATTAAAAAGTTCGCTAAAATAGAATTCTAAGGAGTTTTTGATGTCAGGATTATGGTTTACTGATAAATGGACAGAGGAAACAAAATTTTCAATAAAAATCACAAAACAATTACATAAAGAAGATACAGGTTTTCAAAAAGCTGAATTCTTTGATTCTGATGAATATGGTCGATTTTTTACTTTAGATGGTTATATGATGATGACAGAAAAAGATGAGTTTATGTATCATGATATGATTGTTCATGTTCCAATGGCTTCTAATCCTTCAATAAAAAAAGTGCTCGTTATTGGTGGTGGGGACGGAGCGACTGTTAGAGAACTAACAAGATACAAACATATTGAAAAAATTGTGATGGTTGATATTGATGAACGTGTGGTTCGTTTATGTCAGGAATTTCTTCCTTCTACTTCATATAAATTAACAGATCCTCGTGTAACTCTTCTTTTTCAAGATGGAGTAAAATTTATCGCAGACAGTCTTGATAAAGAATATGACTTAGTTATTGTTGACTCCACTGAGCCTGTTTCTGTTGGAGAAGGACTTTTTTCTACAGAATTTTATAAAAACTGTTACCGTATTTTAGGAGATAATGGCATCCTAGTCAATCAACATGAATCTCCTTTTTATGAGTTTTTTGCAGAGGCAATGAAAAAAGCCCATCAAAAACTCAAAAACATTTTCCCTATTTCTAAAGTATACCAATTATATGTTCCTACTTATCCTTCTGGACATTGGCTCTTTGGGTTTGCTTCCAAAAACATTGATCCAATTAAAAATCACCAACGAGAAACTTGGGAGAAATTTGATTTGAAAACAAAATATTATAACTCAGATATACATCTAGCAAGTTTTGCACTACCAACATACGTTAATAATATGCTAAATGAAGATACTGAAAACGATTAATTTTTAGGATAATAAGAATGAAAAAACTATTATTTTTTTATTTATTAGGGATTATTTCTTGTGGAGGATCCTCTAAAGAAGTTTTGAATCTTGGTATTTGGACAGATAATATTCCTCAAGATATTTACGACGATTTTACAAAAGAAACAGGGATTAGAATTTGTCAGATTCCCTACTCTTCCAACGAAGAAATCTATGCAAAAGTAAAAGTAAATCCCAGTGATTACGATCTTATTGTACCATCTTTAGACTATGCTGAAATAATGCTTAGAGAAGGATTGTTAGATCAATTTGATACTAGTGCAATGCCTAATATTACAAATCTTGATGAAGAATTACTAGATGAAGTAAAAGCTGTTGATCCTTCACGAGAATATTTAATACCTTTTACTTTTGGACCAACTGTTATTGCCTATGATAAAACCAAAATCACTAACAGTATCACTGATTTTTCAATCTTCTTAAATGATACTTATAAAGGCCGTATGATGATGATGGATAATATGCGTGAAGTTATGGGACCTGCTCTGAAAAATCTAGGATACCAGATTAACTCTACCAATGCAATAGAACTTTCTAATGCACAAGAGCTAATTAGACAGTGGAAAAAAAATATTATTAGATTTGATGTAGATTCTTATCAAAATGCTTATGCAAATGAAGAAGTAGACTTAGTACATGGTTATCCAGAAACAATTCTTGTTCAACTATCTCCATCTAAAAGAAGTAATACTAGTTTTATTATTCCTAATCATGGTATGATGTTTATTGATAGCTTCCTTCTTGTTAAAGGATCTCAAAAAAAAGAATATGCTCAACAATTTATTAATTTTATCCACAGACCGGAGATTTATAGTCGTTTGATAAATTACTTAGGTATTTTATCAATTAATAAAGCAGTTCGTCAAAGTATTATTGAGACTCCTGTTGTTAGATATGAAGATCT
>JBOFDR010000005.1:0-2287 GCA_051647205.1 Brevinema sp.
TTTATTTTAATAGAATTTTTACTCTTTGTCAATTTTAGTAGTTAGTTGATTGATAAAACTTTTACCATGACAATGTAACCAATACAGCAAATACAAAAGCAGGATTTATATCGGTTCAATGATATAGTCCTAGACTCATACCTCAATGGTAGATCGTGGGGCTTTTTTTGTGATTTCTAGGGGTTACAAAAAAATATTTGATAGATAAGTTAGATTGCATATGAATCACTAATTAGGGTTGGAGACAAACAAGCCCTTATTTATCAAATTTTTATGAGGTACTAACCTTTATTACGGACAATAGATATAGTCAAGTATGATCATTCTCTGTGCAAGAGGTAGATTAAAGATAAAATGTTTTTGTCTATATTCACGAAGCATCATTATCATATAATTACCGTCCTTATCAAGAAAACAAATTAACATATTATGATCGTCCAAATGATCTTCCTCACTATGAAGTGTTCTTCGATGTCTATGGCCTCTGGTTGGAGGAGGAGGATCTTTTAAACAAGAATAAATAGGTCATTAAGTATTATATTTTAGTTTTTGTGATACATCTTTTAATAGATTTTGTAGCATGGAATTATCTGTATCTGGTATTTGTAGAATGATTTTATCTTTTGAATGATCGTTGTTCAAAATATCTACATAGAATATTTTTATCCATACTTCTGTTCTACTTCAATATATAATATTAGTTTAATTTTATCAATAGATAAACACTTTACCTTACAAGATGGCTTTTAGATTATATTTAATTATTATTTTTCTTCATTATATAGTAAATTATTGTTCTACGATATCTCTATAAATAAACCTTAATTCTATTTTTATATATTTACTTGATTTTATTATGTAATATTATTATATATAATAATTTAGGAGATGACATATAATTAGAAAATCAATGAAATCCTTCTAAATTTACGATCAGATACATGTAGTATTTTTTGGGAAACTTTTAAAGAAAATGCTAAGACAGAATAGTGATAGAAAAATTAGCATTATATGATGTTATTAAAGATAGAAAATAGACAAAAAACAATCCTCTTAATCAGAGGATTGTTTTTTTGATATTATTGATAGAATAGCTATATTATATTCTATAATATAGTGTAATATCATTAAAATATTTGAATTTTAACAACTTACCTTACTTTAATATAGAAATTCCAAATTCTTATTTCAGAATATTTAATGAACTATATTCAATATTAATTTTTATTACTTTATTGAAATCTTTTGAAAATATAGGCATCACTTGGATTATCAATATCAAAATCATTCGCCGTAATTTCAAGGGTTTTTTCAAAAAGAATCATCGCTCTAGCATTAAATAAATCTAAAACAACATAATTATTATTATTAATTTTCTTAACTAAGAAATCAGTGTGAAAGTAATTTGGTTGTGGACTAATTGTATTTGGCAACACTGTTCTCCAAATATTATCTCCACCAACATGTGCATTGGTGACTCTAAAAATTTCAGGCGTTAGAGAATACCATTCATATCCCTTTTCTACTAACCATTGGTCTTTATGGATTTGACCTTTATACTTAATTTTATGGCGATTATTTCCTATTGGTAACTTTCTTAGTCTTGCTGTTGAAACGGCTGATCTTTCACCAAAATATCTACCGAAAAGTTGGGATTCTTTCCTTCCATTATATTCTGATAGCAGTATATATTTAATATCTAGTATCCCTGTACTATCTGTTTTGATAAGAAAATCTTTTGTATTTGAAATAATTAAAGTGGATGGTGCAGGATATGTTGTTAGAGATAATGCAGAATATTTTATCAACCCATTAGTACCACCTATCATTTTAGCAGCTTCGTCAAAAGCTTCTTGATAAGAATGAGGATTGAGTCCTGCAGAAGATTCTTTAAATCCTTCCATAACTCCTTCTGTATCAATATCATTATAATCTGGAGAAATAATTGTATTATCTTTGCTAGGCATAGATGTCTTTACAAATGCAAACTTCGTAGATAGTCCCCATTTTGGAGTAGATGTTATATTTCCTCTGAACGCATTACTACCTTGTTTAATAACATAAATATATCTAGGTAAAGAGTCTGTTGCGACACCTAAATCAATCATAAATTCATTAATATTATCTGGATTATAGAGAATATTAACTACCTTTCTTTGAGATAAGAATCTTTGATTTAGAATACCTACCTTATGATATATTAACTCCATATAATTTTCTAAGCCAATTCGTAAATCAATCCACATACGATATTTAACACCATTTTTAATACAATAATCAAAATAGA
>JBOFDR010000006.1:0-1718 GCA_051647205.1 Brevinema sp.
ATTATTTGATTTTTTTAGCAAATATGTGTATATTTTATACATATAAATATATATTATAATTATTATACATATTACAATTATAGTCAAAATATCAGGCAATTAACATAATCGTGGGGGATGTGCATTTAAAAATTTCCGATATAAGGAGATAATAATGCAAATCGATAAAAATAACCCCAACTATTATAAAACATTAAATCATAATTTTTTAAAAGAAATACTTGAAAAAGATATACCAAAATTTTTAGAATACTTGGCAACTGAAGAAATTCATGACCCTTTCAGTAAAAATGTTACAAACAGATTGATAAATATTTTTATAAATTCTTTGATTCAAGTAGAATATAAGATGTACATTGAAAAGAGAAATCTTAATGGACAAAAAACAACTTCAAAAGGATTTAGACAAAGAAAATTAAGTACAAAAAATGGACTTGTAACAGTTCAAATCCCGCGAAGTGTCGAAGAAACATACACTCCATTATGCTTTAAAAAGAATCAAACTCGTACTAAAGAAGTTACAGATGCTTTTTTATTTCTGATACAAAAAGGCTTAACTCACAAGCTTGTGGCAGAAATTATTCTGAATTTATATGGCGTAAAGCATTCTCCAAAATTTGTATCTGAGTTGTCTGTGATTCATTCGGAGTATGTTGAAGAATTTAAAACTAAAAAACTAGAGAGCTATTACCCAATAATTTATATAGATGCAACATATATACCAGTACGGATTAAAACCAAAGACTCTTCATTTATCACTAATCATTCAGTAACTATTGTTATGGCTATAAATGGATCAGGTTTTAAAGAAATAGTTGGATTTCAAATAGGTGATAAAGAAACTAAAATAAAATGGGAATACCTGTTTGATGATTTAAAAAATAGAGGTCTAGATAAAGTTGATTTAGTTGTAAGTGATGGATTTATCGGAGGAAACAGTGTTGTGTTCACAAGGTTCAGTGGTGTTAAGCATCAAATATGCAGTGTACATATTAAAAAAAATATTATTGACAATACACGAAAAAATGATAAAGAATTAGTTATTGAATCCTTAAAGCTCATATTTATGTCAAATAATATAGAAGACTTTACTAAAAGAAAAAATGAACTATTATCCAACTTTGATCAGTCTGATAGGTTCTATAATTACCTTGATGAAAAGCTATCTGGCGAGGCCATCACATACCTTCAGTTCCCAAAAGGTATGAAAACAACTATTCAAACAAATAATGTCCTTGAAGGAGCTAATGCATACCTCAAAAGAATTACAAAAAGAAAACAAGTATTTCCAAATATTGAATCAGCCGAACGAGTTGTAACATCTGCAGTCATACAGTACAATAACTCTGTTCTTTCAATTTCAAGAGGAATGAAAGAATTTTTAGAATAGAAAAATACAACATCTTACAACCAATGTAGGATCTTGTATTTTTTTATGCATTATACAAATAAAATGTGCCATAAATGTTATAATTAAATCGCTAAAAGAAAGGATAACAAAAATGACACACTTATATTATAGCACTGAAATGGGAAAATTACAAGAAATTTATAAAAACAATAGAAAAATTACAACACAAAATGAATATGATCGAGCATCTGCAAGATCAAAGAAAATGAAATCACATCAAGATATCAAACAAATACTTCCTAATTTGGCGCATGAATTACTTTCCAACGGTACCTTTGAGCAATGGATGAAGAAAAATTTACAGCTA
>JBOFDR010000007.1:0-1648 GCA_051647205.1 Brevinema sp.
TGTGAAATTTCCTCACTGCTAAATATTCCACAGTCAACTGTTAGACAAAATGAAAGCAATTGGGAACAACATGTCGCCAACTTTTTGCAGAGTCAATAGCTACAGATCTCCAAACTTCGTGTGGCCTACAGATTAGCTAAAGAACAGTCCGAAGAGAGCTTCATGGAATGGGTGTCAATGGTGGAGCAGCTGCATCCAAGACTTACATCACCAAGTGCAATACAAAGCATTGGAGTAAAGCACACCGCCACTGGACATGTTCGCTGGAGTGACAATCACAATTCTTCTCAGTTTGCACTGGCTGTCAATAGCCGCTCGCATCAAATTCATGGTGCCATCCCAAAGAGGCACAAAATCACTCTCACTGACCTTTTCCTGGACCGCTCCCACCTGGTGGAATGACCTGCCTATCTCAATTCGAGCAGCCAAATCTGTAGCCATTTTCAAAAGCTTTCTATTTTAGATAAATACTGCTATTTTGAACTTTATATTAATCAAAGAATCCTGCTTTCAACATTGATAATAATCATAAATGTTTCTTGAGCAGTTATCATGATATTAGAATGATTTCTAAAGGATCATGTGACACTGAAGACTGGAGTGCTCAAAATTGTGATGCTCAAAATTCAGCTTTGCATCACAGGAATACATTTTTAATAAATAATTTTAATAATATAAATATTTTAATAATATTTCACAATATTACAGATTTTTTGTATTTTTAATAACATAAGTGCAGGCTTGGTGAGCAGAAGAAACTTCTTTCAAGATTGAAAGTTTGGACTTCTTTCCAAACTTTTGATTGCTAGTGTGTATAAAGAAAAGAAAAGGAAAGAAAAGAAAAAGAAATAAACCAGATTAAATTAGTCACAGCTTTTTATTTATTTATTGTTTGGCTAGTAGAACTTCTGAATGGCCGGTAACTTAAACATTTTGTTGCCAAATTGTCCGGTGAGTGAAAAAGTTAATAAATAAATAACCTGCTTACTAACTATTATTAAGCAGTAATTAGGAGTGTATTGAGGCAAAATCATAGTTAATAGCTAGTTAATAGTGAGAATTGGGCCCTAAAGTAAAGTGTGACCATAAGTGTGACCTAATGTTTATTTATTTATATATAGAAATTTTGTCATTAATATGGGGTAAGTTTTTACAATGGGAACCTGCTATTTATTAAAACCAAATTGATAATACCTTTTTGAATGATATAAAATATAAACACAAATTAAAATAAATAAAATATGGTCTAAAATAAAGAAAAAGCTATCTTACACTATATTAAAACTATTGTGAATACATGATATATTCATATAATACAGAAAATATATTCATGGGATTTTTATCCAAATTTAAACATTAAAATGATACTGCCATAAATAGTTGGAACTGCAATAATGGAAAAAGGAACCATTCAAATGTTATTTTCTGGAGAAAATAAATTTTATTAAATTGCAACAAAATGTGACCACTTTATGGAAGCTTGTTCCCACCACTACAAAAAAAGACAGGTAATTGCGAATTTTTATCTTTACAATTTACAATTTTATTTCTTGAAATTCTGAGAAAATGTCAATTGTGAGATAAAAAGTTGCATTATCTTTTATTATTATTATTATTATTATTATTATTATTATTTTGATTATTCAGT
>JBOFDR010000008.1:0-2118 GCA_051647205.1 Brevinema sp.
GTCAAATTATGTGCCCTTGCACCCCATGAAATCAAATCACCAGGTCGTGTAAAATGAGGTAGAATAGGCTCTGTAATAAATGGTTTTGAGGTAGAAAAAGTAAGATTAGTTTGACCAAAAAGCTGATTTTTATCATATACCATCACAGTAACATCAAATCCTGAAATATTATCAGGTAATGTGAAAGAAATTTCTGATTTTTTATTTCGATAAAGTGGGATTTCTGCCTTATAATAAGGGGTATAAACAATATTAGATCTCAAAACAAGATCTGTTGTAGATTCCAATCCCGTAGCTATCGCAAAAGAAGATGTATCAGCAACAGCCCTAGTAAGAGGTACTGGTCGATGTGTTTGAAGTTTATTAGTGAAATTTTTAAAATCATAAATTAATGGTGCTGAACTCCATGTACTAAAACCAAAAGGAGGAGATTGATAAAAATGATCCATCAAATTTGGAAGAGCAAGATCCTTTAAGGCAGCCTTATCTCTTATGATAATAAGTCCTTGTCCGTCAATTTGTAAGGACTTTGAAAAAGCGGCAATATCAAAACTTACTTCTTCTCTTGGAAGATAATTTTCTTTAAGATCATTTATTTGAATACTTAATTTTTTATTCATAGGCTCAACAGGAAGAGACAGTTGCCCTATCATTACTTCTCCAAAAATTTGTTCTTCAGATTGTTTGTAGTGCATAGGTAAAGAAATAACTACAGCAGAAATATTAATTCCAGGCTCATCATCTGAAGTAATTGGAACAAAATGAGAAATAATTTTATTTGTGGTTTCTGAAACATAAAACTCACGTAAAGAATCCTGCTCTACTGTCAGCATCAATCGTGATTTAGGGAAAGGGTTTTTAATCTCGATATACGCTCGATCTCCAGCTGTAAAAGAAGATTTATTTGCAGTCATATAAAGCGTTTGATCTTTGAAATTATTGCTATCTATGACAAATTCTACAGAACTGGTCGTCCAAAAACCAACCTGCTTTATTGATAATTGTACAAGATAACGCCCTTCAGATTTTGGGCTAAAAGTATATTTAGTTTGACCTAAGGTAATATTATCATTAAGAACAAGTTTTTTAAACGAAGCAATCGATCGAAAATAGTTTGTTAAGAAAGAAAAAATACCTAGAGAAATATCTTCAAACTTAAAAATCTGTAGTTTAACCGGAAGATTAATTTGTAATTCTTCAGTAAATGGAGCTATTGCAACAAAATCAAAAGTAATATCTTCCAAAGTTGTGAATCGTTTTTGATCCATCTTAATACCTAGCTGTGTCGGAAAATAAACACACATATTATTCATACTATTACTAATAGGCAATAGATAGGGAGGTGTAGCAGATGCAGATAAGAATAAACGAGCATTATAAGGAAATTTTGGTAATAATTTGTGATTAATCATAATAGCATCTTCATTTTTTTTAGGACGACTTCGCTTATTGATAAGTATAGAATCTGATTGCTGAGGCATTCGGAATGACCTAACAATCTCTGGAGCATTGAAGAGATGATTAGGAAATAACTTGCTTTGATAGGCAATCGGTATTGCTTTTAACTGATAAGACACGGGTGTTTTAAGTGCATGATTGAATAAAAATTGAGGTCTGATTTGTGCCTTTAGATTTTGTTGATAAAGATATTGATTGATCTGAGGAGTAATCAATATCTCTGATTTTTGAGCTTCAAAAGGTCTCACCTCAAAGCCATCAAAAGCTGTAAATTTTGAAAAAGTATTACTAACTTGAATAGAGTAATAACCTGATTCAGCATTTTTGGGAAGATTAAGAGATGAGCTAATCACCCCAAAAGAATTCCAAGTTTTTGTAAAATTGGTAATGAGTTTATTATTAGGACCAGTTACTTTAATTTGTACCGGTTGAGTAAATAAAGAATCAGAAATTGCTAATTTATTATTTTGTCGTTTTCGAGCAAAAAGCTGTAAGTAAACTGTTTCCCCAGGTAAGTAAAGATCTCTATCGGTAAATAAGAGTTTTTTGAATTGGCTACTATAGAAAATATCTCCGTATAAAATCTGAGAAGTGCTAAAAAAAGATTTCTGGTCTAAGGTTTGGAAATAAGAATTCCCTACTCCCGCATAAGAAAGATCT
>JBOFDR010000009.1:0-5622 GCA_051647205.1 Brevinema sp.
AAGGTGATTTTTAAAGGAGCGTTAATTGATTTAACAAGAGTTTTTGTTTGTGGAGAAAATTGAAACAAACCCTGCTCTGTCCAGTCAATAGAAAAATCAAAGCTACTAATCAAACTATAAAATGCTACCCCAAAAAATAAAATCGCAATACTTTCAAAAAATTTCACACGAGCCTGTTTGCCTCTTTTAAGCATTTTTTGAAAATAGGTTCGTAAAATAATAAGAGCTCCAGCTCCAGCTAATAATAAAATTAAGATTGAAACTCGAAAAAATATGCTTCTAGTACCTAAAAGTACATAGGAGCATAAAGATCCTAAAATTAGGATTATCATAATACTTATTATGATAATGTTATTTTTTTTCATCATGTCTCCTACCTTGCTATTTGACTTAACACTTTAGATTCTGATAACTTTATAAAAAATAAAGCCCCTATAATATAATAAAGAATGTCAGCTAACGAAAAATTTCCACTGTTAATGTTATTAAAATGATAGGTATAGGATAAATTTTTCAAAATTTTAGTTAAAAGGAAGTTTGGATCAAAGTATCCTGACATAGAATTCAGTAGATTAAAAGAAATCCAAATACTAAAAGAAATTACGATAGCAATCAGAGAATTTGTAGAGCACGAAGAGGAAAAAAGAGCAATAGAACTAAATAAAATTATTTGCATAAAAACAGCAAGCATACAGGAAAAAATAGAAATCCAAGTGATTTTAACAAAAAAACTAGCAACAATCGGGAAAAAAGAAATTGTTAAAAGACCTATCGTAAAAAAAAACACAAGTCCTAGAAATTTCGCAAAAAATAAATCTTGTATTTTAATCGGAGAGGTAAAAAATAAAGAAAATACTCCTAACTCTCTGTCTCTAGATAGGGTACGAGATCCAACTATCAAAATACACCATACCAATGGCATCTCTATAAGATAAAACAATTGTATATATAATCCATATTGAGCGATACCCGAGAACATACCAACTGCTGCAATTAAGTTTAAAATTAATAAGGCAATCCACCCCATCCAAGAAAATAAATATAATCTAAGTTCGTTAGTAAAAATTGCTTTATTCATGAGACGCCTCTTTTTTATCAGTTAATTGCAAGAAAACTTTTTCTAACGAATTTTTCATGCGAATAACTTCTATTATACTAAAATTTTCATAAACAATTATTTTCACAATAGATGAAACAATGTTTTTTCGTAGCGATATAAGAATTGTTTTATCATCAACAGAAAGATTCAGCACTTCAGGTATTTGATATATTTTAGTAAACAAATGCTCTGTCGGAATTTCAACTAAAGAAATTGAATATATAAAAAAATCTTGATTTTGATTAAGTAAGAGATCCTTTGTCCCATCAAAGATCTTATGCCCTTCATTAATGATAATAACATGGTCACATAACTCTGAAGCCTCAGACATGATATGGGTTGAAATAACTACAGTCATACCATGTTCTGATGCCAGAGATCTAATCAAATTACGAAATTCAATCAATTGCGATGGTTCCAAACCAACTGTAGGCTCATCAAGTACAAGAAGCTTTGGTTTATGGAGGATGCTTTGAGCGATACCGACTCTTTGTTTCAATCCTTTAGAGAGATTTTTGATCAATGCATTTTTACGATTTTGAATTTGAACTAATTCCAAAGCCTCCTCAGCCTTGATTTTAGCAGTGTTTTGGTCAATACCTCGAAGCTCAGCAACAAAAGTCAAGTACTCAAAAACTGTTAATTCAGGATACAAAGGAGGAATTTCACCTAAGTAACCTATATATTTTTTTGCAGTTTCGGGTTCTTCAAAAATATCAATTCCATTAATGATCACTTCTCCATCTATAGGAGGACGAAAGCCTGTCATAATATTCATTGTTGTACTTTTACCTGCACCATTAGGACCCAATAAAGCAACAAGTGTCTTATCAGGAATTTCAAAGCTTATATTATGTAGTGCTGTGAAATTTCCATAATTTTGGGAAACATTTACAAATTTTACCATCTATCAATTCCTTGATAAAAAATTAGAGATTATCTCTTAATATATATCGTCATATTTCAAAAACAAATAAGGATTTAAAAACAAAATTACTCCCTCATTATAGAGGGAGTAATTTTGTAGTTTTTTTATTAGAATTAAAATTGTATTAAAATAACGGTCAAATCATCAGAAAAGCTTCTATGGATTAATTTATAATTTTTATGCTTAAGCAAAATATTTGTTTTCAAATCTTTAATATCTTTATCTTTAGATTCATTTAGGTATATTTCAAGTGATTCTATTGGTGTAAGTCCTTGTGTTTCAAATAGATCCAAAAATCCATCGGTATAAAAAAGGAATTTATCGCCTTCTTTATAATTAATTTCTTCTGTATAACAGTGCATAGTATCCATAATACCGGTTGGAATTGATTTTTGGAAAGAAAGTCCCTCTAAAGAATCCTCACTAATCAAATAGGGAAGAGGATGTCCAGCAGAACTTATCTTAATTTTTTTATCTGTAAAATCAATAATAGCTACCAAACATGTAATAAATTTGTTGTCTTCAATATTTAAATTTAAGATTTTTTTGTTGAGTGTTTGGATAAAAACATCTGGTTCAATAATATTTTGAATTGTTAAAAATTCTTTATATGTGGTATAAATTTCTTTTACCATAACATTTAGCATAGAGGAGGCAATACCATGTCCACTAACATCGCTGACAACAACAATACCATACTCTCGATCTTGTATAGTGAGGGTTTCTATATAATAAAAATCGCCTCCAAGATCATCAGAAAGTTCATAAATAGTCTCACAACTAAATAATTCAGTAGAAGGGAGAGTTGTTGGGACAAGATTATATTGTGTCATACGAGCTGAAGAAAGTGCGTCCAATAAGTGAGTATTGATTTGTTCCAAAGCCTCTTTTTTTTCTTCAAGCTCTAAATAAGTCATCATTCGAACACTTTCATTAATAAAAAATACAATAACTCCACCATATTCATGGTTGTTTTTTTTGAAAATATCTGTATTTTTATAAACTTGGAAAAAACGAATATTATAATATTTACGCTCAAAACAATAATCAATATCAATAAATTCTTGCCCTGTTTCTTTAAGTACCTCGATTGCTTTTTCAAATTCTTCACCAAAACGTCTTGGAAAGATCTTTTTACCAGGAATCCCAAATAAATTCATTGAATTATCTAAAATTAATCGAACTCTTTGATTATAAAAAATAATCTTATCATCAGCATCTAGAATCAAAATCCCATCTTGACTATTTTCTAGAATTGTATAATTGATAAAGCTGTGCTGTTGAACATTTTCTTTGAATATTTCTTCTCTCGTAATATCTTTAATAAAAATACTGTAACTGGTTAGACGCCCTAAAAGATTATTGCAAGACTTAATAGTAATTTCAGCTCGAATGGGAATTTCCATTCTATCTTTTAAAACAGTAAAAAATTTGATTGTTTTTTTGACTGTAAGTACTTCTAAAGACTTTGAGAAGGTCTCTTGCTCATCCTTATTAAATAGAACATTAAAGCTCTGTCCAATAACCTCAAAGGCACGATAACCGAAGAGTTTTTCTGCTGCTTTATTCCAAGCAATGATTTTTGATTCAGGATTTAAAGAAATAGCAATATAATCTTCAATTTCTGTTAATAGAGATCCTGATAAATTTTCAAAAGTAGCATAAAAATTCCTTAAAATAATAGCATAGTCTTGAGATAAAGATTTTTTAAGTAATTGAAATTTTAAAAAAGCATAAACACAAAAAATAATATTATCAAAATAAAGACAAAGATAAGCATCATCATTATCTTTATAAAAAGAAATAGGGATCATAAAAGAATATTTGATCAGATCTTTTTTAATAGAAGCTTCTTTTTCTTGGTCAAAGATAGATTCTATTTTATATATACCTAGACAAAGGTGTTTTTTAAGAAAAACAAATTCATGATTGTTTACTAATCCTTTTAAAAAAGAACCTTTCCCTGAACTAAAAGAAATAATACTAACAACAGTATTAATATTTTTAATTTGGAGTAAAGATAAAAAAGAAGTATGAAAAAATCGTTCAATTTCTGTTGAGATATATTCTAAAAAAGTTAATTGCCAGTCTGTTTTCAGATCTAGTAAAGCAGTATATTTATGATAAATTCTTTCAATAACTTTTTTATAACATATTTTTATGGACAAACAAAAAAGAAAAAACAAGCCTAGACAAGAAATATATATAATAAGATTCATTAATTTATCCTTAAGATTCAATATATTATGATCAATAAACCTATTTTCGTCAAGAATAATCTAAAAAGTTTTAAATTATTTTTATTCATTGTACCCTATTCTAATTAATAATACTAATATTTTAAAAATTAAAAAAATGTATAGTATTAGTTATTAGAGGCTCTTCTTTTTTAACCGTATATTTTTTAAGATTTTATAAAACCTATCTTGAAGACGTTTTCAGTATGTCTATTTATTGTGTGATTTAGATGATTGTTTTGTGCGATTTTATTATTTTTGTGCTTAATTGGTTGTTTGCTAATTTCTTTTGTGCAAAAGTGCGAATTTAAAGCAGTGTCTGTGGGTAGTTTATGCTCTTTAATGTGTTTAATTTAATATGTTAATTTTTTTTAGAGTGTTAAGTTTGAGTGTTTTCATTTCCGAAATTTAATATTATATTTATTTTAGGATTGATACACACTATTACCAAACATACCCTAAAAATAAGGATGTGGATTATGAAATACATCAAACAGTTTTTGATCTTCTTATTTTTCTTACTTCCATCAAGCAATTTTTCTCAATCTGATCAATTTTCTAACATTGTTACTGGTCTTGAAGTCACACAGATTCAATCCAATATTGTCTCGGTAGAATGGAAATCTGATCTTCCTTCAGGAAATTTTTCTATTTATTATCGTAAATCGACTCCTATTATTTCCGATCAAGATCTTAAAAAATCAGAGCTTGCTTCTGCTACGAATCTTAAGGGGACACAAAAAACATCTCTTTATTCTTATAAAATAGAGTTACTACTTGCTGAAAAAGGAGATTTTTATTTTGCAGTAGTTTTGGAGCCTAATTTTGATAGGGTTGCGAGAGGAATGTTAGCTGAAACTTCTTCAAAGTCACGTATTATACCGTCTCTTAACGCTATGGTACAAGCAATCCAAGTAACAGATTATCCTTTAGCTAAAGTGCAGAGCATAGAACGTCAGGCATATTTTTTGAATAATGGTTATGTAATTACTTCTTTAAAAATGGAAAAAGAAAAAGATTTTTTTAGATTGAGATGGTTTGTTTATCCTAAAGATCTTGATCAATATGTTTTTATTATTTACCGAAGTCGTTATCCTATCGTCAATTATTCAAAACCAGACGGACTTCCAGAATACGCACGTGTGACTAATACTTTTTACTTTGAAGATAAAAATATTTCTATCGAAACCCCTTATTATTATGCTGTTGTTCCTGAAGAAAACAAGCAGTGGCAACGTGGACTTAATGTTTTGAATGAGCCAGGTGTTTTAATGAAGGATTCTCCTTTATTCCAAATTCAACCAACAGTAGAATATGTGAAAATAAAAGAACCTCTTCCTGTTAGAAAAAGATCAGAA
>JBOFDR010000010.1:0-5547 GCA_051647205.1 Brevinema sp.
TTTTTTAATTATGTCTCTTTTAGGTTTAAAAGATATTCAAATCATCTTAAATTTATTAATCACGGGGATATTAACATCATTTCTCATTTTAAGCTACGCATACTACCAATTTTATTACAAAACTATCTATAATACTGAACACCCTATTTTTGAAATTTTATTAGATCCTAATACTTTTTTTGCCATGGCTCTGATTTTATTAATTTACGCTTTTATCAGCTTTCTTATTGAATTAATTCAGCAAATTTCATGGCTAAATAAATTTATAAGAGGGTCTTCTATTGTTGGGGTTAGTTTTTTATTAACTGGATTTATTGAAAAATTTCTTAAACCTTATCAATGGAATCGTTTACTTGTTTTTTTAAATCCAGAATTTGATCGACTAGGTGCCGGATATAACACTATTCAATCACAAATTGCCATTGGATCTGGAGGATTTTTAGGGCAAGGAATCTTTAAAGGTTCTCAAAATTTGCGGGGATTTCTTCCTGAAAAACATACAGATTTTATTTTTTCCATATTATCTGAAGAAACAGGATTTTTAGGAAGTTTATTTGTCATTATTTTATATGCCTTATTTCTTACTTTTATCATTAAAGTTGTTATCTCAGCAAAAGATAAAGAGGGTTCTTATATTGCTGGGGGATTACTGGCAATGTACGCCTCTCATTTATGTATTAATATTGGAATGAATATTGGTGTCACTCCTGTAACAGGATTACCCCTCCCTTTTATTAGCTATGGAGGATCTTTTTATCTTGTTTGTATTGTTGGAGTCGCTATGGTATTAAATATCTATCAACGCCGTTTTATTCACTAAAAATACTTATATTTTTATAAAAATCAATTAATATTCAATTTTATCAATAGGAAATATTTAAATAAAATTATCACTATATCTACTTACTATGCTCTCTGTCTTTACAGGATGTTCTAATAAATCTATAGCAGCTCCAAATTCTCAACATATAGTGAATTTTGGAACAACTCCTTCTTTCGAATCACTTATTCCAACAAGTGATTATGTTATATATTTTGATCCTGCCACATTACCAACTCTTTATATTGCTATACATATGTTAACACATAATAAATCTTCATTTTTTTACACGAGACGAAAAGAAACATTAAAAACAGATCACATACCTTCTCACGTAACAATGATCCCCGATGAAAATTCTCTTTCAAACAAAATAGCAGAACTCAATCATATAAATCCTAACAGTACCTTTACTTTTTATGTTAATGATCACTATTTTCATAAAATTCACCGCTTTTTCTATTCACAAGGCATTCAAGCTGAAAGAATACGCTCTATACTTATTTCTGATGGAACTGTTACTTATACACACTTTTCTTTATATTATGAAATAGATAAATCCTTCAAAAAATGGAAGAATGATATCAAACAATTTAATCAAAAAATAGCGTTATCTACTAGTTTACGCCATCCTATTTTTAAACTTATAAAAAAGATTTTGAAGATAAATAAAATTAGTTATTTAGTTGCACCTGATGCCGATAAAAACATAGAACATTGGCTTCAGTGGCCAGAACTACTTTATACTAAAGATCAAGATTTATCAGAGCACTTAAAATATTCTAATGCCAAATATTACAAAATAGATCCCTATCTCTTTTTACAAAGCCTTCCTATTGAAAAACATTTACAATTTGAAAACATGATCGGCTTAAATAAAGTATGGACAAATGGAGAAGATGGAGGAACTCTGAATAACCAAACAATTAAACAAGCTCTAGACGCTTCACTTAAACCTAATATTATCATCATTGGTCGAAATCCTTTTGGTAAACATATGAATGATTTTATTACTAGTACCAAAAAATATTATGGTGATGATTATGACTACTTTTTTAAAGCACATCCTTCAGTTCCATCTACTCCGGAAGATAAAAGTATTGTGGTTCTACCCTACAGAGTGCCTATGGAAGCTGTCTTATGGGCATATGGAGATAAAATCTCTATTCTTGGTGGACATGAATCAACAATTTTTCTAAGTGCTCCTACAAAAATTAAAAAATTCTTATTTCCTAAAGAAGACCAAACTCCCCTTTCAGTTGAAAATATGGTTAAACCGATTGGAAAGATGCATGAATTAGGATTGTTGGGAGATCTTATCTTTATTGAGTAAACAATTAATTCTTTATATAAGATCTTATATATGATATTATTATAGTAAAATAAAAAGAGTACCTTAAGGTACTCTTTTTATTTATTAAAGTTTTTCTTTCATTTCTTGAGCAAGTTGTTTTAAAAGATCTTTTGCTTTATTGGAGACCTTTTTAGGTACATCAATATAAGCTTCAAAATAAATATGACCACGTTTTCTAGATCTAACATTAGGAATCCCAGCATATTCAATTTTTACTTTTTGTCCAGGTTGAATACCTTCAGGAAGCTTAATTTTCTTAGGAGATTCTAAGGTTTCTACCTCTATCTCACCTCCTAAGACAGCTCTACTATAACTGATTTCTAGCTTTGCTAGTAGATGATCCCCATCTCTTATAAATTTCGTATGATTTCTAATAACAATATAGATATAGAGATCTCCACGAAGTCCATTAAAGGGAGCCATATTACCTTCTCCAGAAATACGAAGTTTCATATCATCATCTACACCCGCAGGAATAACAGCAGAGACAGGAACAGACTCCATTACAACACTTTCACCTCGACATGTATGACAAGGATCCAAGACTCTTTTTCCTGAACCTTTACAGTGAGGACAAGCCTGTGTCATTGCAAAAAATCCTTGTTGAACCTGAACACGCCCCATTCCTCGACAAGTAGAACAAGTCTCAGGAGCTTTTTGAGATTTTGATCCTGTTCCCTTACAGGTACCACAAGGTTCTGCTCTACGAACTTTAAGATCAATAGTTTGTTTTTCAAGAACATCTTTAAGATCTATAGTAACTTTTGCTTGCACATCAGAGCCTCTGAGATCAGCTTGTTGACGAGATCGGGAACTACTCCCACCACCAAAAAAGCTTTCAAAAATATCCTCAAATCCTCCGCCACCAAATCCACCTCGAAAGATATCTTCAAAACCACCACTAAATCCTGCTCCACCTCCACTAGCACCTTGCTGGAAAGCAGCTTCACCATATTGATCATAAGTTTGACGTTTTTGGGTATCAGAAAGTACTTCGTATGCTTTTCCCATTTCTTTAAATTTAGCTTCAGCTACCTTATCATTAGGATTTCTATCTGGATGGTATTTCATAGCTTGTTTACGAAAAGCTTTTTTAATATCATCTTGGCTCGCTGAACGAGAGACACCTAGTAAATCATAGTAATCTGCCATTGATATGACCTCTTATTTGTAATTAATTTTATTATGAACGAAAAAAATTGAAATGTCAATAGCAATTAGGAGTAAGCTACTACTTACTCCTAATTATTAAACGTTTATTATATTATTTATCAACAACTTCAGCGTCGATTACATCATTGTCATGAGATGATTTTTCCTCATCTGTAGGAGCCGCTTGAGGATTGTTTTGAGTAGCTAGATGCTGATAAACTCTTGTAGAAACAGGTTCTAAAGCTTTCATAGCATCTTCAATAATCTGATGATCATCTTGTTCAAGAGCTGTCTTTAATGCTTCATTTTTTTCTTCAAGTTCTTTTTTATCGGCTTCAGCAATCTTATCACCGTCATCACTTAGAAGTTTTTCAATTCCATAGTTAATAGAACGAGCCTGATTTTTGAGTTCGATAGTTTCTCTTACTTTTTTATCTTCTTCTGCATTTGCCTCTGCTTCAGATTGCATACGTTCAATATCTGCTGCACTAAGAGTTCCTGAAGCTTCAATTGTTACTTTTTGTTCTTTACCTGATCCAGAATCTTTTGCAGATACTTTGAGGATACCATTAGCATCGATATCAAAAGTGACTTCAATTTGAGGAATTCCTCTCGGAGCTGGCTGGATACCTTCAAGATTAAAATTCGCTAATACTCTATTATCTTTAGCCATTGGTCGTTCACCTTGTAAGACTTGAATTGTCACGGCTGTTTGATTATCTGCAGCTGTAGAAAAAACTTGAGATTTAGAAGCTGGAATTGTGGTATTTCTTGGAATTAAGACGGTATTAACGCCTCCTAGAGTTTCGATACCTAAGGATAATGGAGTTACGTCTAAAAGAAGAATATCATTCACTTCTTTATTGAGGACTCCACCTTGAATAGCAGCTCCAAGAGAAACTACTTCATCTGGATTTACACCTTTAGAAGGTTCTTTCCCAAAGAAATTTTTTACAAGATCGATAATTAGAGGCATACGTGTTTGTCCACCAACTAAGATAACTTGTTTAATATTTGATTTAGAAAGACCTGCATCTTTGAGAACTTGCTCACAAGGTTTTAAAGATTTTTCAACAATAGGACGTACAATTGCTTCAAATTCACCTCTAGTAAGGTTCATATTCAAATGTTTAGGTCCGGAAGCATCTGCTGTGATAAATGGGAGATTGATCTGTGCGTCTGGTTTAGAAGAAAGTTCGATTTTTGCTTTTTCAGCAGCTTCTTTTAAGCGTTGCATTGCCATAGAGTCTGAACCCAAATCAATTCCTGATTCTTTTTTATATGTTTCGATAATATATTTAATCAATGCATTATCCAAATCATCTCCACCAAGATGTGTGTCACCATTAGTTGCTTTTACTTCAAAGACACCATCACCAATTTCAAGAATAGAGATATCAAAAGTACCTCCACCAAAATCATAAACAGCAACAATTTCTTCCTTATTACTATCTAATCCATAAGCAAGTGCAGCAGCTGTCGGTTCGTTGATAATTCTTTCTACTTCTAATCCTGCAATAGCACCTGCATCTTTAGTAGCTTGACGCTGGGAGTCATTAAAATAAGCAGGAACTGTTATAACAGCTTTACTAACTTTTGTACCTAAATAAGCCTCTGCAGCTTCTTTTAGTTTTGTAAGAACCAATGCTCCGATCTGTTCAGGAGTTTTATCTCCTGTTCTTGTATCAAATACAACGTGGTGATTCGCGCCTTTTTTGATTTTATAAGGAGCATGCTCGTTAGTAACTTCTTCAAAACGATGTCCAATATAACGTTTTGCAGAATATATTGTATTTTCAGGGTTAGTAACCATTTGGTTTTTAGCAGGAGCTCCTACCAAAGTGTCCCCTTTTTCTGTAAATGCAACAATAGAAGGCATAGTTCTAGCACCTTCTTGGTTAGCTATCACGACAGGCTTTCCATTTTCAATGACGGATACAACTGAGTTTGTTGTTCCTAAATCAATACCGATAATCTTTGACATTTTTGTCTCCTTTTATCTATTTTTGTATTTAAATTTTTATTTCTTTTTTGCTACTTTTACTTTTGACGTACGGATGACTTGTCCATTAAGGATACGTCCTGTTTCAAAAATATCCACAATAGTCATAGAATGCTCTACATCATCTCGCTCTTCCATCATGAGAGCTTCAGAAATCTGAGGATCGAATTCATCCCCAACAGCAATAGCAATTTTTTCCAGACCAGCATCAACAAGGAT
>JBOFDR010000011.1:0-1876 GCA_051647205.1 Brevinema sp.
CTCTCAATGGAGCTCTCTATATAGCCAGTTTTACAGAACCAATATCTTCAACAGAAAAGGCTGTTATTAACAATGAATTATATGTCCAAGTTTCTAAAGATAGAGACAATAATTTTAGTGCTACTAATACAATTATCTATAATGAAAAATATACTATTTCTTTCTATAATAATGATCGATTTATAAGTAATGATACACGTACATATAGATATCTTGTTAGAATGGATTAGATCTTATGGTACAATAACATATCTTAACTGATGTAAAGTGAAATAATAAAACGCCCTTATTAAAGGGCGTTTTATTATGAACTATTTTATACCTAATATGATGAAAGTATAGTTTTTGAGTCTTATTTGAATCAAGAACTGTCTATTACATTGAATATAATAAAGTCTATCTCAAATTTTACTTTTATATCCTAACAAACTATGCTTGATTATTTAAAGCTTCCAAGGGAGTGATTTTTTTAATATGATGAGCCGGTATAAGAGCCACTAATGATGGAATACTAATAATTAACAAATAACAAGTCCATGCTGTTATTTGATTAATATTCGGATATAAGATACTAGATATTGGCAGGCTACTATTAGAAATAATCTTACTCAGATCTAGTCCATGGATCGATAAATACGTAATATTGAATATACCTAGTGAAAATCCCAAACTTCCTCCAATAAGCCCGTAGATGGCACCCTCATTCAAAAAAATATAAGAGATTTCTTTATCGCTGAATCCAATTGTTTTCATCATTCCAAATTCTTGCATACGTTCATAAATACTTGCTAGCATCGAGTTTACAATGATCAATGATCCTAAAAACATCACAAACGCAGTAATAATAAATAAAATAAGGCTCTGTAGTTCTATCATACTGTACATAGAACCAAACTGTTTTTTATAGCTTTCGATCGCTAGATTTGGATATTGTTTTTCTAATTCTATCACTACTTTTTCGAGATTTTGCTTATCATGAAGATAGATTAATATTTCTCCCGCAGAATCTTTTATTCGAAGTAACTGATATCCTGTTTTCATATCAATAAAGACGCTTTTTTGATCCATGCGTTTCATATTGTAGTGATAAATACTTGTTAATGTTGGTTTAACGGCATCAATGCCCCCATCTATAGTACTTCCAACAAGCATTAATTTATCATTAATTTGAGCATTTACTTTATTTGCTAGGTCATCTCCTATAAGCATACCGCTGTTTTTGATACTCCCTGATTGGAGATAGCGATCAAATCCATAATAATTTTCTAAAATATCTAAGGCTGTAATACGTACTTGGTAGCTTTTTTCTTGATAAGAAATAAAACCAAAAAATTGATGCCGAGGGACAATTTTTTTAATCTCAGGAATTTTTGATAAACTTTGTTGGAGTTTGGATAGGTTGGTGATATTCTCATAAGTTGCAAGGAAACGTTCATTTTCAAGATATTGTGGAGTGGTAATTCTGATATGACCTGTTTGGTAGTTGATAAAACCATCTAAAATTATATTCATAAATCCATCTTGAAATCCTAAAGATAAAATGGATGTATAAGCAGACACCATAATAACAAACATAGTTAAAAAAGTTCGCATTTTGTAACGAAGCATATTTTTTATGGTAAATAAAAACATTCTGTGCTCCTAATCATTATTTTTAATACTTTCTATAATACTCATTGTGGTACTTTTTAGCGCTGGTAATAGTGAAACAATCGCTGATAATAGAGGTACTACGATTAAAGGCATTACAAATACCTTAAGATCCCATATAGTTTTTAGAACGGCTGGAATTGCTATTCCTGAGCTTACAGTAGTCTTACCTACTTTAGTTAGTGATATCATATCGATTCCTGTCGTTGATAGAGGAATATTGGTA
>JBOFDR010000012.1:0-2433 GCA_051647205.1 Brevinema sp.
AATTAGCATCCATATCTATTACAAAATCAATCTCTTCTTTTAGATTTGTTGGTAAAAAATCAATCTCATCTTCTGTAGCCAACCATATAATAGCTTTTCTAACTTCTGCGTCTGACAATGTTTTGTAAGAACGTTTAACACGTTCTTTGAACTTTTGATTTAAAATTTCTTGCTCAGAAGAATCAATTATACCAGATTCACTATTTTGTTTGTTTGAATCTGTTTTTTCAGTAGTAGAACACGACACAACAACAAATAAACATACTATAAATAATCTTATCATTTATTTCACCTTTATAATAATTATATGATCATATAATTATTATAAAGTAAATCAAAAAAATAGAAATATCAAACTTATTTTTTTTTTTAATAGAGTATTTCTTGATCTAATAAGTTAATAAAAATATTTATAAAAAAGAGGTTAATCTAGCTTGATTTTGAATATGACTATAAGCTATTATATAGCGTATTAAACATTAAAGTTAATAATTTAAAAGGTGAATATATATGATCAATATTATTTTTATATTTATAAGTGCCTTAATTGGTGCTTTTTTTAGACATTACATTTATATTAGTATAAAAAAAAAATTATTATTCTGGGATATATTTTCTATTAATTTAGTTAGCTGTTTTTGTATGGGCATACTGAGTGTTATTATTTATTCCTTAAATATCAAGGTGGTACCACAATTGAAAATATCCATTACCCTAGGTTTGTTACTGGGTTTTATCATTGTATCTACCTTACATCTTGGAGCATACGTAATTTTTGATAATTACAGCTATATTCAAACAATACTAGCTACAATTATTACAATTTTTTGTGACTTTATTGCTATAGGCAGTGGGATTATAACAGCCTTTATCATAATAAAACTTACTTAAGTTTTTATATTAATGATTATCTAAAAAACCTATTCACACTCAATCTAAGAAAGAAAAATCATTTATACAAACGTAAATAATAAAAAAAACTGGTAGAATATTCTACCAGTTTTTTTTATTATTTACGTTTGTAATATTTAAGTTTAGATACAAGTTTGATTAGTTCGTCTTTAGACATTAGCCTATTTTCAAATTTTTTCATAACATCAGGAGACGCTTTTTTCCATACTTGAGTATTTCCGAAAACTCCTTCCTTATCAATAGAAGCTCTCCACTCTAAAGTATTTTTATCAGATAATTTTCCTTTTACAAAGAAATAAGAACCGTCCGTTGGGCGATAAATTTCACCATTGATCCACATTCCATTTTCAAAAGAAACCCCATAAAGAAAAATTACTTCACTTAAAGGGCGAGTTCTGAGTGCTTTGACTCGATTTTCAGAATCTAAAGGAGACTCACTCCCATCTACCAAAGCGTATCCATAGGCATAAAATTTATTTTTATGCTCAAAGACTGATACAAGAGTCTCAGTCTTTGAGCCTTTTGCTGGCTCCATTAACCAAGAACCAACAATATCTTGAGCAAGAACATCTTTAGTATAAGATTGTCCAAAAATAACAAGTGTAGTTAATAATAAAAATAATTTTTTCATTATATTCTCCTTTATTTAAATTTCCATTTTATACCAGCATCTATTTGTATTGCAAAATGCTGATATAGGAATTTTTCAACAACCCAAGTGCCTACCATCATCCTTGCATAAGGAATAAAATTTGGCTTAGATTTAAGCGATTTTTCATAACTGAATGCACCAAACACACCTACTCTCAACAGGTTGTCAGAAGATAAAACGTGTTCAATCAAAGAAACTGCAGCAATAGATAGACCGGTGCCTAGAATACTGTAACCAAGCTTGATATCATGACGGAAAAAGACATCTCTTCCTTTAAGGATAATTGCTTCTCTATTATTATAATAGAAATTATTTGCACCGTAGCCGATACTATGAAAATAAAAGATAGAAGGACGATAAATTAGTGCTATTGCTCCTGACTCTATGGCCCCTCCAAAGGTAAATTGTGGAGAAAATTCAAAAATAAAATTTGAGAATTTTTGGATCTCAGGTCTTTTGGTAAAAGGATTTAATCCTGTA
The DNA here is from genome assembly GCA_051647205.1 of Brevinema sp. GTDB lineage: Bacteria > Spirochaetota > Brevinematia > Brevinematales > Brevinemataceae > Brevinema_A. The sequence continues at coordinate 2,045 of JBOFDR010000012.1, forward strand.
AATGGTGGAAACATAATGTTATAATCATCATTAGGACCATTCATTTTAGCATATCCTATAAAATCATGCTCAAAAGTTAATTTTGCCGTCATGTTTAAGGCTATTAAAGGTTGCCAAAAAAGAAATAACGAAGTTCTTGACATAGCTGATAATTCTTGTTCAATACCTACTTCAATAGCAGAGTTATCAAACCAAAATGTTCCTTTCTCGCGATGCAGGGCATGTCTATAATATAATTTTGTTAGGAATAAAGCACCAAATGGATTCCATCTTCCTAGAAAACCATTCTGCCAATACCAACCCTGATCTGATGATTTTTCTTTAATATTATATTGAGTATTTTCTACAATTTTTTCTTGAGTATAAGAAATTCCAAAAATTGTAAATAA
>JBOFDR010000013.1:0-2404 GCA_051647205.1 Brevinema sp.
ATGCATATCATAAGCAAAGCCATTTTTTAAAAAGGGCTTTGCTAAAGTAATTTCAAAGTAAGGTACCGAATAGCGCTCTTGTACATTTTTAGAAGTAGTATTAGGGTCTGTTCGACTAGAGTCTTGAATAATAAAATCAGCACTTCTAGTAAGCTTAACATAGGTTCCTGAAGGATAAATATTTATATTAAATCCTAGGTTTGCAGAGCTATTAGTAAAATTAATCTCTATCTGATTGAAAAGAGGTTGCCCACTAACTGTAATTGCTTCTGATGAAATCATGTTTGAGGAAGTACCAATAATCCCCGTTGCTTCTATGAAAAAGCTTCCCTCATAGGGTACCAAAGCAGATTTTTCATGTTGTTTTGTGCTTCTTGATAAATCTTTGTATTAAAAGCTCTCTTAAGATAAATTGATAAAAATTCGTTTTCAGTCATAAGATTTGTTAATCGATCTTGAGTGAAATTTTGTGAAAATGGTGTAAATAAAATCATAAAAGTATGCTGTGGTTTTAAACTTTTTGTAAACATATTCTGAAAATCTTTTTCCATAATAATTACTGCTAAAGGTAGTAAGATAAGGGTTATGATTGAGTTAAACATAATACCAAACATCATTGTTACTGCTAGAGGTTGAAGAAAAAACTCTGATCCTGCGAATCCTAAGGCTAAAGGCATAATTCCTACAACAGTAGTTCCTGTTGCCATAACAATCGCACGAACTCGTAATGTTGCCCCATTAATTACTGATTCATTAAAAGCATCACCGTGACGGACACTAGAGCGTAAGAATTCGGTAATGACAATTCCATCGTTTACGACCATCCCTAATAGAGCAATTGCTCCTGTGATTGCCATATTGGTAATAGGTAAATCCATGATTTTTAAACTAATTGTTAGTCTAACCATAATAAAAGGAATCATGATCTGAATTAATAACGCATGGGTATAGGAGTTAAACATAAATACAACATACTAAAGATGATAAGACATGATATTAATATCGCAAACATCATTTGCATTAAGCTTTTATCGGTATCTTTTTGATTGTTTTGAAAATAAACATCTACGGTTAGATCGCCTTTATCTTTAAATTTTTTGGAGATTGCTTTTTGGATTACAAAAGCATTGTTAGAAAGAACGTTTATATTTTTTAAGGTATCATAAACATGAATAGAATAGAGCCCACCTTCTGTTCTTATTTCCGATTGACTTTTTTCAATATCAATATTAGTAAACGAGTTTAAAGAAACAAATCGAGCCAATCGATTAGGTATTTGTAGCTGACTAAATTCTTTAGGTGTTTTGTATTTTGGATCATATTGAGCATAAATTTCAATTTTTTTTCCATCTCTAATAAGGGTTCGAGGAGCAAATCCTTCAAATGCAGCACTTAAGGCTTGAGCTGCTTCTCTAGGACGGATTCCCAAAGTATGTGCTTGCTCTGGATTGATATTACTACGATATTCACTTCCAGCTGCAAGTAAACTTAATCGTGGATTTTCAACATTAGCTTGTTTTGCTGTAAATTCTCTAACTTCTTCTGCTAGTTTACGAACAGAGACTTGATCTGTACCTTTAATAGTAACATCAATAAGATCTGGAGAAGTTCCAAACTCATCTTCTCTACGTACATAAAATTGTAAATTATTGATATTTTGGTTTGTTTTTGCTTGATCAATCACTATTTGTTTTAACTTATTCCAATCATAACGAGGGGAGGCACTTGATTTAATTTTTGCTGAGATTTCTGATTGATGAGAATCCTCCTCAATACCAGTCTCTAAAATCACATTTTCTAGGTTAGGGTGATTTTCTAGGATCTTACTGAATGATATGGCTTGCTTATGCGTGTCTTCAATGACGGTTCCTGGCCTTGTATCCATCTGTATGAGAATACTTTCTGGTGGTCCGCCAAAAAACACAAAAGGAATTTGCTGAAATAAAATTAATGCAAGTAAAATTGAACCACCAGCTATTGTTATAAATGATAACTTATAATATTTAATAAGGCTTTTAAGTATTTTTCGATAGTTTCTTGTGATATTATCTACAATTTTTCGACGCCAAACAGCTTTTTTAAGAGTTTTTTGGTGAGAAAAAGAGTGTACAAGGTGTCCAGGTAATACGAGCAGTGCATCTATAAGAGAACCTATCAAACACAGTACAATTGTCATAACCAAAGGGTAGGTATAATCGCCAACTCGTCCTCCAATAAGGAGCATACATAAAATAGCTCCTACACTTGTTAATATTGCAAAAAATATCGAAGGTAAGACTTCTGTCATTCCTTTAACGACAGCTTCTTCTGGAGGGTAGCCTTCTTCAAGATAGTGAAATGAATTTTCAGTAAATACAATAGAGTCGTCTACCACAATTTCCAGAGCAACGATTAGCCCAATCAT
>JBOFDR010000014.1:0-3030 GCA_051647205.1 Brevinema sp.
AGGATACTTGGACGAATACCAAATCTCCAATTATTAATAGGATAAGACCATTCTAATCCAGCTTTATGTATCTGTATAAGTTCTGTACCACTATTAACACTAGTGTTGTCCGGAGATTCAAGTCTTAAGTCATATCTAACCTGGATATTAGGAAGATTTGGAATAAATTGACCAATCGATAGTTCAGAACCATGTAAGATACTTAATCCTGTAACCTCGCCACCACTAGATAACACACGTGTGATATTTCCTAAGAAATCTGTTTTAATTTGTATTAGATCAATAAAAGGAAGTAACTGTTGAATACGTTGAGATAATGGTGATGTAAACAGTACGTTTTCCGCTACCAGAACACCACTAGCAAGAGCTTCTCCTGTTGATTGTAGACTAGTGTTATCTCCAGAAGGCCTATCTACCGACCCACCACTAAGAATATTAAGTAATTCACTTGTCTGTAGTGACGGGTTTGAGGAAAGAGACGCTAATTCTACATTAGGAAGCTTACCTTGGAAATTGACATAAATGTCTACTTGTTCACTTTGAGAAGAAAATTTTGTAGTAACTGTTTGTAGATTAAGTTGAGGGAAAGGATCACCAATCTCTTGAGGAAACTGTAAGGTGCCTGATTCCACCTTAAGATCTGTGTTCAAATAATTTACCCAACCTTTAGAAATATCCATATCGCCTGTAACTAAAATCGTATTGTCAGATAAATTCCCTTGAAGAGTAATCACACCTGCATTCTTTTCAAAAGTCAAATCAAAGAGTTGGTTAAAAAATCGGAAGCCTTGTTGCACATTGATATTAAGATTAAGATCTAAGACACCTAACAATGCTATTGCAGGATTAATCTCAGGCACCTCAGCTTCTACTCGTCCAATCCCTGAAAAAGAATCAGCTAATTCTAAACCAATGTTTATATTTTCTGTCGTAATATCTGTTTCTAATGCAAGTCTATTCCCTGTTCCTATCAATGCAAATCGATCAATTAATGTTTTTCCTCTAAGGTTAATATAAGGAACACGAATATTCCAATCCAAAAATGAGGCTTTGTCTCGACCAGTAGTTTTCTTAGAATAAAGAGTAAGATTCGCTTCAGAAATTGCTCTATCACGAAACTCTAAGGATCCATTTAAGTAAAAAGGATTATCTCTCCCAGCATTAATAGCAATGTCAGGAAAAGAAATCAAATTGTTAGAAATTGGAATAGTTATCTTATCGGGAATTGTTATCTTATTTTTTAAAGAATTAAAATGAATATAGAGATTGGCAATAGATAAATTTCCATAAATACGAGGATTATCCAGATCTCCTTCGATTAAAGAATTAAGCGATAAAGATCCCTTCATCTTCCTAATATCACCAGAAAAAGCCATTTTATCAAACAATATTCTAGATGATAACATAGCATAAATATCATTGTTATTTGTAAAATAACCACCAGTGTGTATTTCAACACTATCTGATTTAAATTTCAAATCCCATGATTTTTTATTTTTTATATAAACTCCAGCAATACCATAAAGAGGTTGATCAGATAATAAAAGATACTGATCATCCGAATCAATAATTTGTCCAGAAATATCCATAGGTTTTTTAGACAATAAATAAAAATTAGATAGTTGGTACTGTATAGAATGAACTTGATTTGAGCTGAATAAGGATAGCGAATACTTACTTTTTGCTAATTCTTGGAAAGAAAAGGCTCCCGAAAGATTTAGTTGTAGATAATCATCATTGTAATCCATTAAAAGATCGGTGTCAATATTAATATCATCAGATCTTAAACGAAAATTAGTAAGCGTCATAGTATTTTTTTGCTTAGTTAATTCAGGGATAACAAGCTGAAAATAAGGTACAGCTCCTGTCGATTTTAAAGTAAGCTTTGATCTGATATTAGGATTACTCCAACAACCTTGAATATTAAAATTTAAATCCATAAGCACGGAGCTAACTAGTTGTTCTGGGAGCCCAAATTGATCTAGTACAGGTAGTTTTCCAATATCTGCAATATAAAAATTATAGATATCTGTGCTAAATTTCCAAGTATAGGATGCCGTTGCAAAGCTTAACGATCCTCCTCGTTGAAAATTAAAAGCACCTGAAATATTTCCTTTATCAGATACATGAAAATAACCATCACCTCTAAGAGTTTCTGTATTTAAACCTATTTGAAGATTAGTAACATCTAAGACATTGGACAGACGAGTAGCATTAAAACCAATTTTCAGTTTCTGATCATTTATAGCCCATATAGCATTATGCACATAAAAATTTTTCCAACCTTGAAGATCAAAATCAATACCTAACTTTCCTGTCAGGTTTCCTAATAATCCAAGCTTACTTAAAGAATATTCTTTAAAATTAATAGAAAAATCTGTATTTATAGAGTCACTCTTTGTATTGAGATTAATGGTATTGTCAATAAGACCAGTCACTAAGGCGTTTGTTTTTTGTATTAATACCTGTACATTAACAGGAATTTGTTCGTTGGTATTCAACTGTCCAAAAGCATCAATTTGAACTATTGTGTTACTAAGTCGTCCCTGAATACTAACATCACCGTGAAGGAGAAGATCTTGACTGATAAAATAGAATTTAGGGATCTTCAAATCTCCCTCAGAACCAGTTATTTCTGCTTCAATCTGTTTTTCTCCATCAAGATAGCCATCGATTTTCCCAGAAAGAAGTACAGGCTGTCCAATAACTGATTTGGTGATATAAAAATCACCACGATAACGAGAATCTGCTAAACCAAAAAATGGAAGCTTAAGATTTTTAGCAACAAAATCACCATCAACATCTAATGCCTTAATATACACCCAAACACGTTTTCCAAGATCTGCCTCAATCATAGCTGCCATATTTGGGATAGGAACAGGTTTGATAAGAACTTGTTTTTGTAAAAAATCAAAGATCACACTAGTATGACCAATGTAACCATCATTCATCTTAACATTGAATGCAGTTACAGAGATCGCATTCTTTTTAGGAACACGATCCACTATCGTATCACCTGAAAAAACTAAT
>JBOFDR010000015.1:0-3025 GCA_051647205.1 Brevinema sp.
GGAAAATTTCATAGCATGTAGTTCATTGCTACTATTCATATACCATCTGATTTGTCCGTAATTATCAATGGCAATTAAATCCTTTAATACGCCTACAGGATTTAAAAATGTTAAGAAATTTTCTCGTCCATTATTAGTAGGTCTATTGTTTTTTAAAACAGTAATATCTTTTATGTATTCACTTTGTTTATTGGTAATAACGATATTAAGGATTTTATCTTCTTCATTAGGTCTAGAAAGAATGACAGTATTAGTACTATCAAAATATAGTCCTAGGATAGGAAAAATCTTATTTGTTGAATCTTTCCAAGTATATGCAATATCAGACGAATCTCCATTTTGACCTTTAACAGTGATGGTTAATTCAGCGATAGCTTTACTCAAATGAAGCTCGGCTGATAGGGGAGCAATTTTATGAGGATTTAATTTTAGATAAGCTGTAGATGCCGTAATTAGTGCGGAATTTGGCACTTTGTTAAATGGTATTTTTTGACAAGACGTAAATAAACAGATTGCAAATAAGCAAATGTTCTTCATGAATAGCCTCCTTAATACAAATATTATAAATGATCTTCATAATAATAACAACTATAAAGTTTATTTGAGAAATGTTTATCATACATATAACAAAATAAGCACCCTTATTAAGGATGCTTATAGATAATTATTAAACATATTTCTTTAAGAAAGCTCTTCAAATAACTCATCAATATCTTTGACCGCCTCTTGTTCATCTAGGATCGAAATCTTAGCAAGCAGTTTTTTTGCTTTATAAGCTTCATCGGAATGTGCTTCAATCATTTTATTGATAAAAGGAATAGTAGATATTTTATTAGCAGAACGTGTCTTATTTTCCATTTCGGTAAGCCTTACAATTGCTCCTTCTTCAAGTTCCTTGTATTCTTTAGTGATATCAGTAATACTTTTTGAAATATGACCTAATCCATCATGTTTATCTAGTTGTACTGCATATTCAAAGGCATGTTCAATATCTTCTTTTGCTTCGTTTAAAAAAAACGTTGCTGCATGTGTATGACCTAATTTTTGAGAAGCAATTGCTAATTTTAAAAACACTTGACTTGCTTCGATTTCTTTTTCGATTTCTTTTTTAAGTGACTCTAACATATCAGACTCCTTTATTGACAGAATATTTTTACAATATTCTTATGATAACAACACTTAATTATAATATATCTTTTATATAAAAGATACTCATTTTTTAATAAAAATCAAAATTTATTATTTTCGCTTTATCTTTACCTTGTATCATATTAGTTATTATATTTTAATATAACAATTAATTTAAGGAGGATGTAATGAGGATTTTTGGTAAGCAAATTGACCCACCACATTTTTTAATTAAAGAAGATATTAATATTACTTCCTTTATTACAGATTTTGATTTACATTTATTTTCAGAAGGATCTCATGATCGAGTTTGGGAAATTTTAGGAGCACATCAAAGGATCTTAAATGATATTTTTGGAGTACATTTTGCTGTTTGGGCACCAAATGCAAAAAGTGTTCGGGTGATTGGTGATTTTAATGGGTGGGATGAAGAGAGCTATTTTATGAAACCTAGAGGTAGTAGTGGTTGTTGGGAATTATTTATCCCAGAGTTAGCTGATGGAACTCTTTATAAATTTGCTATCGAAAGTAATGATGAATCGATTAAACATAAAGCTGACCCTTATGCTTCTTTTAATGAATATCGACCCAATACTGCATCTATTGTATTTACTTCTAATTACGAGTGGAATGATCGATCGTGGATGAATAATCGTCATAAACACCTTGATCAAGCTTTAAGTATTTATGAATGTCACCTTAGCTCGTGGATAAAAGATGATTCTGAGGAAAAACTGAACTATCGAGATCTAGCAGATCCGTTATCAGAGTACTTATTAGAACATGGATTTACACACTTGGAATTGATGCCAATTACTGAATATCCTTATGATGGTTCTTGGGGGTATCAAGTAACTGGGTATTTTTCTCCAACCTCGCGTTATGGAACTCCTGATGATTTTAGATATTTTGTAGATGTTTTTCATCAAAAAGGATTAGGGGTACTTATTGATTGGGTACCCGCTCACTTCCCAAGCGATTCTCATGGTTTACAGAGATTCGATGGAACAGCATTATATGAACATGAAGATAGTCGATTGGGATGGCATCATGATTGGCAGACTCATATTTTTAATTATGGAAGAAGAGAAGTTAGGCAGTTTTTGATTGGCAGTGCATTATATTGGTTAGAGGAGTTTCATATTGATGGAATAAGGGTTGATGCGGTGGCATCGATGCTTTATCGTGATTATTCTCGTTCTAAAGAAGAGTGGATTCCGAATGAATACGGTGGCCGTGAGAATTTAGAAGCAATAGATTTTCTCAAGTCACTGAACCAAAAAATCTCAAAATATTACCCAGATGTCATGACAATTGCAGAAGAATCTACTTCTTTTTTTGGAGTAACAGCACCCGTTCATAAAGGTGGATTAGGGTTTACTTATAAGTGGAACATGGGTTGGATGAATGATACTTTAGAGTATTTTGTAGTGAATCCTTTATTTAGAAAATTTCATCATCAACAGATTACATTTTCCTTGATCTATTCGTTTTCAGAAAACTATATCCTACCTTTATCTCATGACGAAGTGGTTCATGGTAAAGGTACTCTATTATCCCGTATGCCTGGATCAGACTGGGAAAAATTTGCGAATCTACGATTGTTATTTATGTATATGTGGGGACATCCTGGTAAAAAAATGCTCTTTCACGGTCAAGAGTGGGGATCTTGGGATGAATGGTCAGAATCAAAATCTATTGATTGGCATTTGAATCAGCATGCTTTGCACTATGGGATTCGAATCTTGATTAAGGATCTAAATTATACCTACCAATACCACACACCATTATTTGAACAGGATAACGACCCAAATTCTTTTCAATGGATCGATTGTGATAATATAGATTCAGGATTACTTATATGGATAAGATGGGATAAACACCACTCTGGTGTCCT
>JBOFDR010000016.1:0-1693 GCA_051647205.1 Brevinema sp.
AATTTATTGTAATATAAAATGATTCTTCATCAATATGAAGACAAATTAAACTATTATAAGGACAGAGTTCTTTCTCAGAAACAAAAACAGCTGAGGGAATAAGAGATTTAACGATTTTTTTCATATTTTTATACTAAAAAAGACCCTCGTTTTGAGGATCTTTTCTGCTCTCCCGGCAAGACTCGAACTTGCGACCAAGTGATTAACAGTCACCTGCTCTACCGACTGAGCTACAGGAGAATAAACTTGAACCGCCTGAGGTTCGAACTCAGGACCCCGTGATTAAAAGTCACGTGCTCTACCAGCTGAGCTAGCGGTCCAACACATTAGTGTACAAATATTTTACCATATTTTTTGACAATTGTCAATATGTTTTCAAATATTTTTTGTAATTATTTTGAACTATTTTTTAATTTCCATAAGACATAGGTGATTGGAGACGCAATAAAAATAGAAGAATAAGTACCACTAATAATACCTATAATCAATAATAAGCCAAAACTTTGGAGCGTATACCCTGCCCACACATAAATAGATACGGCTACAAATAATGTAGTAATAGAAGTTAATACCGTTCTTGTTAAAGATAATCTAATACTTTTATTCATTACATGAAGGAGATCTTCATTAGGTGTTAGGTTATGATTTTCCCTTACACGATCAAAAATAACAATGGTATCATTGATAGAATATCCTAAAATTGTTAAAAAGGCAGCTAATACGGTCAAATCAACAGGAATAGAAAGAATAATGGTGAAAATCAATAAAATTAACATATCGTGTACAAGTGCTGCGACAGCTCCCAATCCATAGATAAAATCAAAGCGAAATGCAATATAAACCAAAATTAATGCTGCAACGATTGCTAGTAATCTAAGTGATTGTTTTACAAAATTATTACCAACACTTGGTCCTATAAACTCTGATGAAAGAATAGTTACATTTTTAGATCCGAATTTTTTAATTACAGGATCTAGTAGGTATTGTCCAGAACCATTTTGTTCAAGCTCAGAAGGAGCTGTAAGTAAAAAACTTTGATTGCTATCTGATTTTTGGAATGTTGTGATAGCAATTTTATTGTTGTTGATAATATTTCTTAATAATTCTACATCAGAAGGAGCTGTAAATTCAATACGAATCCCCCCTGAAAAATCAGTTCCCAAACTAATTCCTTTGGAGAAATATATAGTTAAACCACTCATCGCAAGAACGACAAAAAGTGAAAGAGCAATTATTCGGAATTTGAGAAAATCAATATATTTTTCTTGCATGAGAACCTCTATATTTTCATCTCTTTATTTTTTTTTATAAAGCTTTCTAGGATTAATTTGCTAACAAATAAGGAAGTAAAAATATTTGCAATAATTCCGTAAGCAAGTGTAGAGCCAAATCCTTTAATCGCACCTGATCCAAATACTGATAAGGATAATGCTGCAATTAGTGTAGTAATATTTGAATCCCAAATAGTTGCTGAAGCATGTTCATAAGCATTTTGGAAAGCATTGAGGAAATTTTTGGATTTTTTTTGTTCTTCACGAATACGTTCAAAGATAATAATATTAGCATCAACCGCCATTCCTACTGTTAAAGCAATCCCTGCAATCCCAGACAATGTTAAGGTGGCTCCTAAAGAAGAAAGGATTGAGATTAAGAAAAGAACATTAAGTGTTAAAGAAATAGCAGCTACGACACC
>JBOFDR010000017.1:0-7245 GCA_051647205.1 Brevinema sp.
CTATTTTCTCAATACAGAGAATAATGAATTTATTAAAATAGCAAAAGATGACCAAAACTATCTTATTTTTAAGAAAAATATCGATGAAGCATCTTTTTATATAAAATCAGTTAACGGTAAAAATACTGAGGAAATTTCAGGATTTGAAAACATTTCTATTTATAAAAATTCAGATGAAAATATTTTTGGTTTAGAATTCAATGAAACTCTTTATGAAAAACTTGCAGATTTAGTACCTGATTTTAAAAAATATTTTGTCTTCAAAAAAGTTTTATTAGCTAATAAAACTAAAGTATTTAAAGGTATGTGGATAGATAGTTTGGATATAAAACCTAAAGACATGAAAAGTGAATTTACCATTGAATTATTCAACCTTCATTCTCTTATTACTAAAGATAATGATTTGCCATTGATTCCAAATTTAGAAGAAATTCCTAAAGTAGATTCTTTACCTGATGGTACGTCTGAAAAAAGTGAAATTCCAAATCTTGAAATAACAGATGCTGATAGTGTTGTACCTCTTAAAGAAATTTCTTTTCCCATTGATGAGTCTATCTTAGTAGTTAATAGTCCATTTCATACCCCTAACCAACAATCTGGCGTCATTATTAAGCGTTTATCACGAAATGATTCTCAGAATGATTTTACAGCAACTATTTCTTTCTTAGTAAATAATCAGACAAAGCATGTGTTTACAAATGAAAGAATTAATATGGGAAAAAAGGATTACCTTTATTACTATAAAATTCCTACTATCTCTCAAGAACGTTATTTTTATTCTTGTTTACTAACTTATGATGGACGCCCAAAAGATCCTTTGCCAAAAAATCTTAAAGAACTCTATCTTATTTATAATAGCAAGATAGATAAATTCCATTGGAGTACCAATAAAACGGCTTGGGTTCCAACAAAAGGCGTTCCCAGAATATATCCCTTATTTATCAAAGGAGACATTCTTTCTTCTTCAGGAGTTGCACTGAATCAGTCAAAACACTACCCATTATTTCATAAATTGATACAATACAAGTATAGTTCTGATTCACTATTACTAACCTTCAATACAAAAAGCGATGATAAAACTCTCTTTTTTTTGAAAAAGGATTCTCATATCTGGCAAGATCAAGAACCAAAAGACTCTACTCTTGTACTAAAATATCTTGATAATCAAAATGAATGGAGAGAGTTTCGATCTGGCTCAACATACTACTACGAGTTATATGATCACGAATATATCAAGATATTGTATTTCAATCAACACGAGATGCAAACAGCAAAAATCCCTATTTCTACGAGTATTCTTGGAGAAATTTCACAATCTACACCGTACCTTATTATAAAAGGCATTAATGCCTACTGGAGTGACAAAATGGAAATACCTTCTGATACAAAAGAATTCTCATTATCTATTCACTAATACCTCTTTAACACAAATAAAATTCTAAACATTAACTTGGGATTTTATTATTTGTTTTGTTATAGTTTTGTGTGTAGTATATTTTTTATGGAGAAACCGTAACCACAGATCTTCTAAAAGCACCAAAATCAGTATCTTTTATCTCTAATTTATGATCACTGTCTCCTCCATTGATCTCATTAGTTTTTTTAGGAGTTATTATTTTTAGAATAAATCGTTCATTATCCTTAATGTCTTTATTTATTGCAAGATCGTTATGAAAGTAAAGATATTCATATTCCATTACTAGATAAGGTTTATTTTTCTGCACCAAAGCATCCCCATTTCTGTCTTCCTTAGTAAAAAAATTTATATCTGTTTGAGAAAATTTAATAATTTTAATATTTTGATCATCAAAAGATTGATAATATTCTACAGCAATATTATTTATGTCTGTAATATCAGGAAAATTACGAGATATTCTAACAAACTTCCCTGTATCTTGAGGGTTATGTAGAATGATATCAGGTATAGTAAAATCTACTGATCCACTAGCATTTTTTTTATTTTTATATAAAAGAAACTTTGTCTGACGTACCTGGTTTTCATCAAATTGACTAATAATGCTATGACTAGATGCTCTAAAAGATGCTTTAGAGGATGAAGCTAAAAAATTAGCTTTAAGAAAGAATGGATAGACCATCTTAATGGAAGAGCTTTTTTTAGATTCTTGATTTTCCCAGAAAATAATATTTTTATCTGGATCAAGTATTAAAAATATGGTGCTATTATGTCTAGAAATCCCGTGTATAGTTTGATTAAATTGATGAGAATTATTGATAGCTAAAGGCATCTGCATAAGGTATTGATTTTCTCTTTTTGTAACAATTATTGGTTGATCTGGATAAGTAGACAAAATTTCTGAGCCTTTTAAAAGATTGATAGTCGCTGTAAAAGTAGATACATTCTCATGACTAGCAGTGATAGCCGTAGTTTTTTTAATTGATATCCCATCAGAATCATTACGTGTTAAAAAGACAGAGTTGTTGATAGGTAATAGTTCATCTATTGATTGAATAGTAGTTGAAAGTTTATATGAAATATTCTGATCGACCGCATTTTGGGTTGATGATTTTTGAAAAGACTCACGAGGAGTATGAGAGTTTACAGATCTTTGTTTATTAAGATCATCTTCAGATTTAGAACAGGATAATAATATAAGAATAGAATAAATTACTACTACTTTCTTGAACATATATCAGCTCCTTTAATTAATTAATAAATTAATTTAATATACTTTTAAAGTATATACATTTCATCAGGAGTAATGGGGATATTATTGATTAAAAAATAAAAACACTATAATTATAAAATTACTATGAATTATTGTTTTTAATATCTAAAAAATATTTTGATTATTATATTTCTTTACTTTAGTAGCAATATTAAATATACATTCTTTAATTTTTAAAGCAGTTTTATATAACAAAAATAGAGGGATGTATTCAACAAGTAAAAAAATCACATTATTCACAATATATACTATGAATAAAAACAAGATTTCTAGTTATTAAGAGCATCTTTAAATAACTAAAAAGAATGCCTTTTTTATCAATAAATTATTTTATTTTCTTTAAATAGATCCTTTATATTATGAATCATTTAGAGAAGATGTTAGAACAATTGAAAACAATACCTAATAATAACTTTATTATATAAATCTTTATCTTGTAAACATCTTAAGAAAAATTATTTTCTAAACAAAGATAAAATCATCTTGTACAGATACTTCATAATCTTGTAAAGATAAAACTTTTTAGAAAGTTCAACAAACACTATTCTAAGTTTATATTTTAAAGAAAGTTCTTTAAAAGAGTGTGTGTTGTCAAGGAGATAAGGATAAATTTTATTAACAAAAAAATTTATATAAGAAATATCTTTTAGAAGATAAAGATGTTGGAAAAAACTACTATATTGTGAGAGTTCATTTTCTGTTAATTGTAGTTGATCTAGGACTTGTTTTAATTCTATAAAATAAGTTACTATAAATTTGTTATCCATCTTTTGAGTGTCACTAACCTTATTAAAAAAATAACACAAATAATCCTTAAAAGTGTTAAGTAATCCCCTTTCCTCAGCAAAGTTATAGACATTTTGAGCAATTTTAGAAAAGTCTTTTCGAGAATTATAATCTACTGTGATAGAATTATCGTGCCTACGATAGTAATAATAATATGAGGGGGCTCCTACAGGAATAATATCAACAGAAAGACAATATTTTACCCAAAATTCTTCATCTTCGTGTTTTAGATGAAGTGGGAAAAAAATTTCCTTATCTTTAATATCATGAATTCTAAAAAATTTCGCACAAGAAATCACTGACTGATACCAAAACCATTTTTTTTCACTAAAATCTTGTATATTAAAATAAGGCTTAACAGTCTTTTTCTTAGTGTTATCATCAATCAAGATTACCGAATGAATTGCTAAATTAGCATGAGGATTTTGTTCAAGTAATTTTATCATGTTTTCAAAACAATTTAAATCTAACCAATCATCACTATCAATAAAATAAATCCACTCACCTTTCGCATAAGTAATTCCAGTATTTCTTGCACCACCTAAGCCTAAATTATGAGTATGTTTTATAGAGACAATTCGAGAGTCTTTATTTTCATATTCACGGATTATCTGTTCACTATTATCAGGGGAAGCATCATTAACAATAATAATCTCTATATTTTTATAAGTTTGATTAATAATACTATCTATACATTCTTTAAGATATTTTTCAACATTATAAACAGGAATAATTACTGACAACTTAGGATTCATAAATAAGCACCTTTTTATTTATATTATGTATGATATAAATAAAAAGGTCAAGGAAGTTCATTTAGTAAGTTAATAATTTCACTAAATATTACATATCTAACAGTATCTTTTTGATAATTATATAGAACTAAAAAATTAAGTGATATCTTCTAAAGATAGTGTCTCAAAGCTATTTTTTATTAAATATTAAAAATAATATTTTAGTAGAAATTAGATTTATCAATTAGCTATATGTATTTGAGACAATACAAAATAAATGAAAATAAATTTAGTAAACAAATTTATTTAAAACGACTAAGTATTTGTGATATACTACAAAAGACTTATTAAATATATACATATTATAAACATTAAAAAGATAGGAGAGAGTTTTCATGAGAAAATCAATAAGTTTATTTATTCTTTTATTTTTTGCTACTTCTTGTAGCATTAGTGAAAAAAGAGCTCCAGGCAGAGAGTTGATATCTAAACCAGAGCTAAAAGAAGTCGAATTTCATAAAAATATTTTTGAAAACTTGACAAAAAAGTTCGAGGAACTACAGAACAGAATGTTAACGGTTCTCACTCAGATTGCAGAGAAAAAAGCTAGTATTGAATACCTACAAAAAGAGCTTGCTTCCATACAAATTGTTCATATCAAAAAAAAAGAAGAGATTATTAAAGCCACACTTAATAGTCATCAAAAAGAGATTAAAACTTTAGAAGAACGAAAAAATGGACTAGAGAATCAGTTTCAGTATACACAAAAAGAAATTAGCACCTTAAGTAATAAGCTTGTGAGAATTGAACAAAAAATAAGAGAAAAAGAATCTGAAAAAAATGAAAAAGAATCTGAAAAAAATCTTCGAATTCAAAATGCAAATAGTATAAGAAGCGAATTAGAAGAATTCCACACCCGCCTTAAATTAGAAGAAGAAGAAAAAGTTAGAGAGCAGGAGATTTTGAATCGAAAAATTAGGGAAGAAAAAGAAGCTTTAGAAATATCCATCCATCTAACTAAAATGAAAGAACTCAATAAAAAACTCACTGATCTTATTGAACTTAAGCATAATTTTTTAATTATTGCTAAAAAAGAACATAAAGAAGCAGTCAAAGAAGAAAAAAAACGGCTTATAGATGAGTATACAAATTCAGAAAAAGAAAAGAGTAAAAATAGTGCACTACTAGCCATAGAACAGCATAAATCAGAGAATAGAAAGTCCGTACTTAAAGATATGCAGAGTCAACTCCTAAACAAAATACAAGAAGAAAATCGATTAAAAACAAAATATAGTAAGCAAAAAAGCATCATGAGTTTTTCATTTTAGTAAAAACACAATATATAAAGTAAAAAATAACGATGAGGATATTTTAGATGAAAAAAATGGCGTCTTTATTATTAATATTGATCACATGCTGTTCTCAAGAAACAAGCATTAATAAAAACAAAAAATCTGCTGATTTTCTTCAAAGAAAAAACATTTATGGAGAGATATCAGAATATCTTTCTGAAGAAATAAAGGAGAATATTACAAAAAAAAACCTTGAGATTGCAGAGATTGAAGGTTCTTTAGAAAAATATTTTATTGAATTAAGTGATCTCAATCAACAATATCAAGATCTCATCGATCAAAATCAAAGAATTGAAAGAAAAATAAATGGCGAAGAAGCAGAATTTGAAGTTCCTCCAATAGATTCTAAAAATATTCAATTAAAAAATGAGTTATTGATTACCGTAAACAATCTCAATTCATCGACAACAATAATCAATAACGAAAAAGAATCTCTTATTACACAAATTAAAAACTTAGAAGATCAACTATCTTATTTGAGCGAAAGTAATAAGAGTTTGACAGCAGAACTAATTAAAAGCAAAGAAATTGAAATCCAAGTAAAAGAAGAGAAGATCCGTTTACTTGAAATTCAAAAGATAAAAATTAATTCAGAACTTGAAAAAAATCATGCTATTGAAGAAAACTATTTGATTACAAGACGAAAAAATAGAGAAAATGAAGAAAAATATATTCTTTCCTTAATAAATCAATTACAAAAAGAAAAAGAAAATGCTATCAAAGAACTAAACAAACAAATTCCTTTTAAAACAATTACTGAACAACAGGCTCTTGATCAAATTAAAAATGAACTAAAAAACATTGAATCGCAAAGACAAGCTATAGAAAAAGATAGAGTTAATGAAGAAAATCAAAGAAAAATTATCCATAAAGAAATTAAAGATAAAACAGACAATATCTACTACGAAACATTAAAAAATCATGAAATAAGACGTTGGGAGATCAAACACGAGGATTTTTTGAAAAATATTAGAGAAAAATCATTCTTATTAGACAACACCATTGGACTTGTTGGAGGGCTCTATATTAAAAAAAATGATGGTAGTATCCAATATTGTCTTTGGGATCCTAAAAATAGATTAATTAAGGTAGATGAGTTTGGTAATTTTGAAATTGCTAAAAATAGTGGTAAGATTTATTTTACTTTTCTCAGATCTGAACAAAATGACTGGGGAACTAAGTACTTAAAAGGTATTTACAATGTGACCAGTGATAAACCTAGGTCTTTTATTGAAAATCACCCTTACCTAGAGACAGGAAATCTTAAAAGCTTGGTTACTGTTTATATTGATCCTCATGGGGTATCAAAAAATAAAGCAAAGATGATCTTCTATAGTAGTGGAGGGATTATTAATCATCGCTTTGCTCATCAACAATAATTAAAATAAAAACAGTCCATGAGGGACTGTTTTTATTTTTGTTGAATTAATTGATCTTTATAAATACAAGCACAAGAATGATTGTTCGTAATTTCAAGGACAGGATCTATTTTAAAACATTCATCTCTTGCATACATACATCGAGGAGCTAAACGACAATGTTTTGGAGGATCAATAGGAGAAGTAATCTCACCTTTTAACTTGATACGATCTTGTTTGTAACTAAGATCTGGAATTGCAATTGCAGAAAGCAGAGCCTGTGTGTATGGGTGTTGAGGATTTGAAAAGAGCTCATTAGATGGAGCTT
>JBOFDR010000018.1:0-7648 GCA_051647205.1 Brevinema sp.
CAGATGAAGATCTGCTGTATGTAATATTTTCATTGTGACCCTTTTTAGGTAAGGCTCTTGTAATCAAAAAAAAAGAATACTGATACTACCTAATTATAACATATTTTATTGAAAAAAAAATCATTTTTTTGAAAATGAATATAGTCGAGATAAATCACGTCTTAATTAAATTTAGTGAATACAACATGACCTTGATTTAATATTATTTTTATAATATGATTATGAAATCAATCTCTATCTAGATTTCGGAAAGATTTCAAAAATTTTAAGTAATAGCGAGTTTATCCATGAAAAAAATAAATTCTAAGGCAATTTCAGGTATTTTTACACCAGATCAACGCAATGAACTCCCCGAATCTCCAGGAGTTTATTTTTTCAAAGACCTTAACAATAATATCATCTATATCGGTAAAGCAAAAAATATTAAAAAACGTGTTTCTTCTTATTTTAACAAGACTCATTTATTATTAAAAACGTATTTATTAGTACAACATATTCATATTATTGATATTATTTTGGTAGACAATGAACAAGAAGCACTTCTCTTAGAAGCTACTTTGATCAAAAAACACCTACCAAAATTTAATATTGATTTTAAAGACGGAAAATTTTATCCTTATATAAAAGTCATCAAAAAAGAAAAATTTCCTCGTATCATTATGACAAGAAATAAAATTGAAGATAAAAATCTTTATTGTGGACCTTATGCTAGCGCAGGAGTAGTAAGATCTAACCTTGATCTCATCCATAAGATCTTCCAGATCCGAAGCTGTAAAACTCTCCCTAAAAAAGAATGTATGGAGTATCATATTGGTCGCTGTAGTGCTCCCTGTATTGGTAAAATATCTGAAAAAGAGTACCGTGACAGTGTCAATAAAGCAATCAAGTTTTTATCAGGGAAAAAAGATACATTGGTTAAACTTCTCAAAAAAAATATGAAAAAAGCATCTGCTGAATTGCTATTTGAAAAAGCTCAAATCTATAAAGAACAACTCGACGCTATCTTACTTCTCGATAACAATCAACATATCTATGTATCTCTAAAAGGAAAGATCGATATTATCGGAATTCAAGAACAAGGCTCCCACATTGGGATTACATTATCACTGATGCGTGATGGACGCCTCACAGGAAAATTAGGCTTTACTGTGAAAAACACTGAGTACTTCCCACTCGAGCAAATACTAGAAGAATTTTTAGTATCTCACTATACTAATGAAGAAGACTTTCCTAATAAAATACTTGTCAATGATTCTTTTGAAAAAAGTTGTCAAGGTCTAACAGAATGGTTCCAAAATAATGAGATTCCAATCAATGTCTATACTCCTTCTAATAATGAAGAAAAAGCTCTCTTATCCTTAGCAGAAAAAAATGCCTTATTACATTTGGAACGGATTATTTCTGAGCCTGATCTCTTAACAAGTTTATCCGAATTACAAAAACAACTTTCTCTTAAGAATTTTCCTAGTATTATTGATGGATTTGATGTTGCCAAACTCGATGGTACTCTTGCATCTGGGGTGGCAGTACGATTTCAAGGAGGTGAACCCCTCAAAGAATCTTATCGTCTCTTTAATATTCGTGCTGAAAATCAACAGGATGACTTTATAGCAATGGAAGAGATTGTTACTAGACATCTAAAAAATATTTTAAAAAACAAAGAATCTCTCCCACATCTTATTCTGATTGATGGAGGAAAAGGACAGCTTAGCTCTGCTCTAAAAGGATTAACAGCATTAGGTCTAGATAAAGAAATTGATTTAATTTCGATTGCAAAAAAAGAAGAAGAGGTGTTCAAGCCACATCAAAAACTCGGCTTTTTATTTCCTTCAAACTCTGACGTTCTACACATACTACAACGTGTAAGGAATGAAGCCCATCGTTTTTCACAGGTACAATTGCACCGTCGTATGGATAAAAAACTCAAACAATAAGTCTACCATGCAGTTCTGTTGCTCCTGTGTGATCCGCTATGTAATGAACATTATCTTTAGTCACGCCACCACCAACAACAACCGTAATTCGTCCAGTGGCATAAATGATCAGTTCTTTTAAGGTATCAAGATTGTCAATAGCTTTTCCAAATCCTCCTTTTGTGAGAACTCGATCGAATCCCAATTCTATTAATAAATCTAATGATTCTTCGAGATTTTGTGTATGATCAAAAGCCATATGAGCAATAATCTTAGAATTTTTAGCGTGTTTTCGTGCTTTATCCATAAATTCTTTATTAAAAATCCTGCCTTTCAATGCTCCTACTACAATCCCCTCTACACCTATCTGATCACATAGTTCAATATAATAAAGCATAAGATCGCATTCAAGATCATTGTATTCAAAATCACCACCTCTTGGACGTACAATAATAGCAGTAGGAACAGAAAGTTTTTGCTGTACAAATTCAATCATTGCTAAAGAAGGAGTTGTCCCATCAAGCACAAGATTGTCACATAATTCAATACGATTTGCTCCGTTTTCTTGAGCTTTTTTTGCCTCAGAAAAATTTTCTACGCACGATTCTAATAATAATGGTGATATCTTTAACATATAAACCCTTATATTTGTGAAATATTTATAATAAATATAACTTTATTATAAATATATATGCTGTTTTTTTCAATAAGAAAAGATAATCAAAAAAAATAACTAACAAATTTTTGACAAAAATCAAAAAAATATGCACAATAAGATACAGGATTTTATTATCAAATATTTAGGAGCTTTTTATGCTAGATAAATGTCTACAACATTATGGTCTTTATTCACATATTCCTATTGCTCAGGCTCTTCATGTTCTAGCAGAAAGAACTGAAGATATCTACCCTACTGGATATCAATCATTCCTTAAAAATAATATTTCTTCTACACATGCTGAATTAACAAAAGAGTTTGGATTTAAATATTCTTCTTATAATCACCATATGATCAATGAGATTTTTCGTTATGCGGCTCTATTTGGATTGATAATAGATTTATGTATATATCCTTCTCATATTGAATTTGCTTATAATCCTACACATAAGCGTGATATATTTTTTGCAGAACTAAAATTTAGTAATCGTATTACAAAAACATATATTGCATAACAATAAAATAATAAGTCCACCTGCTATAAGGTGGACTTTTCAAGAGAATATCAAAATTATTGAAAGAAAGAAAGGAAACCTGTATAATAAGCATATGAATAATAAAAAAATTCTCAGTTTTTTATTTTTAATCGCTGTATCTTGTTCTAAATTACCTGTCAAAGAAGAAGTAGAGTATAGAAGTCGCTTAGAAAATGAAATAGTAACAACTTTTCCTAAAAAGTTATCTATTGTTATTCATCCTTTTGCCGATCTAAAGCCAAAAGAAACTAACGACGCTTATCTGCGTCAAGCAATTCCTGATGTTATTGAAGGAATGTTGGAACCAATGAAATCTACCTTAGCCTATATTCCTTTTGATAATATGCCTTTTTATGTTTCTGAATCTCTCTCTAATCTCTTTCAAGCTGTCCAAAGAGAAGAGACTAATACTAACCTTGCTGATACAAAAACAGAAACAAATAAATCATTTTTTAGCTACCTGACAAACTATCTTATTGCTGTTCCTATTCAAGTAACCCAGTTACAATATGATCTCACAACCAATACAAATTACTTCAATATTGAAACAAATATTAAATTTGAGCAAGGAGATTCTAAAACTAATTTTATTTCTAATGAAGTCCTTCAAACAACAACCAACTCCATCACAACAAACCTTGTAGTTGAAAATAGAAACGTCATAACAGCAACTAATATGCTTTTGCTGTTGTATGAAGAGTTCCCTCAGCTTATTAATTATCTTAGTTATATTCCTATTGAAGTCCGACGTGCTACTGAGAAAGATATAACAGCTTACGAAGAATACTTAGAGTGGGCAAAAGATCCTAAAGCATGGAAGAAAAAAGAAGAAAAAAGAAAAAGTAATGAGAAAAAGAAAAAAGAAAAAGAATCTAGTACTAATGCTGAAAGTGCCGATATCATTGAACTTACTACTGAACAAATAGAAGAAGAAAAAAGAAGAAATTATTATCCTACAGAACCTTTTGAGCTAATATATCATATTACTGGAAATTATAGATCTAGTCAAGATAATGTTTTTTCTACTCCTGACGTAGATATTAGAGTGACAATTTCTGAACTACATAATACTGGCTTCCAGTGGTGGATCATTAAGAATAATACTCCTCCTCCCAGTTTAAGTAAAGTATTAAAAATGATTAATAGCATCGATACAAATAATATCGAGGCATTTAAAAAAGCCTCTCTACGATTACCTCATAAAAGAGAAAAAATTTCTGCGCGCTTGCAAGAAGAATTTGATATTTATTCTACAAACTTTAGAGAAGATCGTCCCACTGGTGCTACGAATAACACTTTACCTGAAAAAAACACATTTCGTATTCGTATAAAAGAAGACAAAATACCTACTGAGTTAAACAAATGGCTTAAAGTTTTCCATGAAACCTTTATTAATAGACCTCATACACAACTACTCATAAATACGAATCCATCCGATACTTTAGTTTATTTGAATGGTTTTTATATTGGAAAAACTCCTCTGAATTATCCTACTGCTCCTCTTGGAGAACAAAGAATCTCTTTTATTAAAGATGGTTATTTAAGAGAAGAAGTGTTAATCGATATCAAAGCTAACAAAGCTAACAGAATTAATTTTAATCTAGCAGAACAAAACAATTCTGGAATATTATCTATTAACTCTTCGATTATTACAGATGTGTTTATTGATTCACAATTTAAAGGAAAAACTCCTCTCATAATTAGTAATCTTACTCTTAATAAAAAATTCCGTGTTGAGGTATTAAATCCCTCTGGAATTCTCAGTAATAATAGAAATTCTTTCTATAAAAGTGTAATATTAACTACTGAAAAACCTAATATTGACCTAGATATTGAATTTAAAAATTATGAAACATCCTATAAAGCTCGTGGTCAAAAAGGATTATTGATTGGAACTTATATATCGTGGATTACGACGTTTGGGATTCTTGGTGTTAGTATCTATACACAAGCACGACACCATGAATTTTTATCATTATCCCGTGCTCCTGGGATTCCAACAAGTCTTAGAAATTCTTATAGAGCATCTGCTGACTCCTTTGGTATTACCTCTCAAACAACACTATACACAGCGATTGTAGGAGCAATTATTTCTACTGGAATCATGGGTTGGTATTTATATAGTAAG
This sequence comes from Brevinema sp., assembly GCA_051647205.1. Taxonomy (GTDB): domain Bacteria; phylum Spirochaetota; class Brevinematia; order Brevinematales; family Brevinemataceae; genus Brevinema_A. The sequence continues at coordinate 5,236 of JBOFDR010000018.1, forward strand.
GAAGTCTATTTAGGATTTGATTATAATCCTGATCATCAAGAAGTCTTTGCTAATTTAAAGTTAAAATTTTAACTAAATATATTATAAAACTAATCTAGAATGATGAGTTTTATCAGCTAAAATCTGTTTCATTAAAATATAACCATCAGCCATACAAATCAAAAAACTCCCTTAAATTAAGGGAGTTTTTATTTTATTTATCTTATTATACATCTTCTGCATAGTACAAATAACGGAAACAGTTAGGACATTGAGATAATGCAGAGTCTTCAGAATCTTGTAAAGCATCTCCACCATGATAAGAAGTAGGTAGAAGGATATTACATCCTGAACATGAATCTTCTTCTACAACAGCCATTACAACACCTTTATTTTTAATAAGTAATCGATCAAAATACTCAACAAAATGTGTATCAAATTCTTTCGAAATATTTCCCATTTCTTGTTCGATTTTTTTCATTTTCCCTGCAGCTTCAGATTTTACTGTCTCAAGAGAATCTTCTAAGGATTTGATACCTTCGATAAATCCTGATAAAGATTGAGTTACTGTTTCAAGTTCTTGAGCTGTATCACTAACTTTAGACTTATCATAGTACAACTGTGCTTCTAAAATCTCACGATCTTGGGAGTATTTCTCCATATCTTTTTCCCAAGATTTGATCTGACGAGCCATTTTAAGATTATCTCGATCTTTTTCCATCAACTCAATTTTGTTGAGAATATCATCTAAACGTGTTTCTTCTGATACAATTTTTTCTGATAAAGCGTTGTATTGAATTTGTAATCGTTCTTGATTTAATACACTAGATTTACTATCATTTTGAAGTTTTTCTAGTTTGGTTTCGTCATCTTCATAAATTGCTAAAATGGATCTTTTACTTTGGTACAACTCCTGCCAGCGAATAATATTACGAATGCGGGATAAGCGATTCATTATTGACCCTCCAAAATAGTCACTAATTTCCAGATTAATTTAAATTAATAGAATATTATTATAAAGAAAAAGCTAGCAATTGTCAAGAATATACAATAAAATATCTTATTTCTTGATAGTTGATTTTTCTTATTATGTACAATAATCTAAAAATACTCCCCATTTTTATGAGAGTATTTTTAGAAATTTAAATTATCTGTATTTTTGCCTATTCACTTAGGAACAAAAAGGTACAATAGAAAAAAATTAGATATTGAATAATCTATCATCGATTCCTTAACAATGGGGTTTATTCAGAAACTATAGTTAACGCAACAGGGATGTTTTCTTCAACACTTTCTCCTTTAGCAAGCTTATTTCCTTGTACAATACCTAAAGAACCAATTTGGTCTGGTTGTTGAGCTATAGTTGCAGCTAATTTTTTAGCTTTAACAGAAGCCACTGCATCTGGAGTAGCATCAAAACCAATAATTATAATATTTTTTCGTGCTGCTTCTACTGCTCTTAAAGCACCTAAAGCCATTTCATCATTATGGGCAAAGATTGCAACAATATCTTGTTGAACCTGAAGAAGTGTTTCTGTAACACTAAGTGCTTTCGCACGATCAAAATCTGCTGGTTGACGAGCAATTACTGATAATCCACTGGCTTGGATACCTTGGTTAAATCCTTGTCCACGATCTCTTGCTGCAGATGTTCCAGGAATTCCTTCTAATTCAATCAAACGTGATCCATCAGGGACTTTAGATTTGATAAATTCAGCTGCTAAAACACCACCAGCAACGTTATCCGAAGCAATATGAGATGCTACTTTAATATTATTAAGAGTGCGATCTAGAGAAATAAGTGGGATTTTAGCATTAATTGCTAATGTAGCAGCCTTGATAGAAGAATCACTATCTACAGGATTAATAAGAATAACAGATACTTTTCTAGTAACGAGATCTTCTATATTCCCCAATTCTTTAGCAAGATCGTTTTGAGAATCTAACGTAATTAACTCATAACCTATTTCTTTAGCTTTTTCAATAGCACCATCGCGTAAAGATACAAAAAATGGATTGTTTAATGTCGACACGACTAATCCCATAGTAGGTGTTTTTGGTGCTTTTTTTCCACAAGATATAAGAACCAAAAACATACTTAAAATAGCAAATTTTTTCATTTTTTTCTCCTTATCTTTTTAATAAGATAGTACTAATTTATTCTCGACTTGTTAAAACAGCAAGTAATATCACAAAAGCTTTTACTACCATTTGATAGTAAGAAGATACATTTAGCAAATTTAAAGCATTTCCCAAAATCGCAATAATTAAGGCACCAATAATACTTTTAAGAATAAACCCTCGCCCACCACTAAGAGATGTTCCTCCTAGCACAACTGAAGCAATAGCATCTAATTCGTAACCAGTACCACCTGTTGGAGGAGCAGAGCTCAAACGAGATGTTAAAATCAATCCTGCTAATGCAGCCGTAATA
>JBOFDR010000019.1:0-7318 GCA_051647205.1 Brevinema sp.
AAAAGAAGGCTTATGCTCCCCAAAAACATGGGTAATATTATCCACATCTGTTTCGGAAAAAAGATAAAGATTATCAGCATTAATTTCTAATCGATCGGCTCTTATTTTTACTTGGCTGGAAGATTCTTCACCATTGATATAAAAAATAAGATTTTTTTGAGCAAGTTTTTGAGCAATCTGAAGAAGTAATGTAGACTTACCAATACCTGGTTCTCCAGATAGAAGGATAGCTTGCCCAGCTAGAGATCCCCCCACCACTCGATCCCATTCTGAAATTTGAGTATAGGTACGTTCGCCAGTATGGGTAGATATTTCAGATAATTTTTCAGGTTTTTGTTTAGAAATACTAAGAGGTGATTTTGATTTAGAGGAAGAAGATTTTCCTAAAGAAAACTCCGAAAAAGTATTCCATTCTCCACAAGAAGGACATTTTCCAAGCCATTTCACTGTTTCATAGCCACATTGAGAACAACAAAAGACGGTTTTTGCTTTAGCCAAGATTTATTCCTTTGTGCGATCGATAAAAGATTTGGATTTTTTGTTTGATGAAAATAACTGTTTGATCCAAGCAACACTGTATCCAGAGAAAAATCCTAAGATAAATATTGTAACAATCACTGAAAATAGAGGAATAGAAGAAATCTGGAAAGTAAAAAATCTAAGATCAACAGGTATGATATTTTGAATAGCAAAGACTAAAAAAATAAAAAATATCACTAAACTAATGGCAACTCTCATATGTGCTCCTTATATATTAGACGGTATTTATGTCTGAAAAGACAAAATGGTATATTTTTACAATATCTTTTCTGGAAATTTCTTCAGTAAATTCAATATTTAAAACATATGTGTGGTCGTGTGCTAAGATTCTTTTTATAACACCTTTTATATGCAAGGTGTCATCAAATAAAGGGAAATCAATTACAAGAATAGAATCATTAGGAATCCCTTGATGAGTGATAATATTACAACCTTTAGCACCAATATTATTGATCAAACCAAGGGTGACAGCTCCAAATTCTTCAACTATTCCTCCAGCATTAAAATTCATATGCGAAGACCCTACTCGAAATCTACAAGAAATCATACAGTCTTTTCTAGGATGTTTTCTGATATTTGTTCTTTTAATCGAATTTGGATGGGATAGTGACACAATACAGGAATCTTTTTTATGTGAGATGTTAATAATATGTGCTTGAAAACTATAGCCTGCATCCATTTTTTTCCAAAAACTAACAGTGACTTGTTTAGAATTGTTTTTAGTACCCTCTCTAAGCTTTTCAAGGTGCTTAGGTTTACAACACATGATCTGAATAGTTCTCAGATCAGTAGAAATAAGCTCTCCAGTTATCTGAGAACTATTATCAGGAAGAGATATAGTTAGAGATTGCCCATTACCAATATCTTTTACAGAAGAAATTGTTGGATTGAGTAGTGTTTTTGCTAATTGAATTTTTCTAAAAATTTCATAGGTGGTAAAAACAAGATCTTCTTTAGTATTATCATCAAAGTTTGTAGAATGATAAAGTGCTCTTTGTGTGTTAATAAGCCATTTTTTAGCAGGTTCTTCATCTTCAAATCCAATATACAGACGATTACTACCTGCTAAGGGTAATAAAATCTCAAGCTTTTCTTGTTCTTCAGGAAGAAGATTAGCTTTTTTAGAAATATAAGGGAGAGCATCTTGAGTGGTCATAAAGAGATTATGTGATTTGGTGTTTAATTTTTGTAATTGTCTTTGACGTAAATAAAAAATTAACGTCAAAAACACACCTAAAATCAAAAAAAGAATCCATAGTAAAGATGAATACATATATCCTCTATTTATTAGATTTCTTTGTTGGTGGAATAGAAGTTCTTACAGCATTTTCAGGTAGTAGATTGTCAAAAAAACTACTAAATTCTTCCCATGCTTCAGGGTATAAAGATTGAATTAGTGAATTTTCAGCACGCAATAAAGTAATCAAAGATCGAGTTTTTTCTTTATCTCCTGATTGGTAGGCTATTTTTGCTACACGAACACGTGCGATATAACTTAATAGTTGGCTTTTAGCAAAGTTTTCTTGTTTTTCTGAAAGTTTAATAGCATCTTCATAGTATAAAGTTGCTAGTTTCCAAAGTTTTTCGTGTTCATAGATTTCTCCTAATCGAAAAGCAACACTAGAGTCATTTGAAATTAAAGAGAATGCTTCTTGGTAGTATGGGAGTGCTTTTGGGAACATTTTTTTATTGAAAAAATATTCTCCTGTCGCTATCAATCTAAGACCTTTGTTGAAGTTAGTGTTGTTTTCAGAGTATTGAAAAGAATTTACGGAAAACCCTTCAAGATTTACTTCATTACTAAAAATAAATGAATGAATGAAGAGTACTAAAAAACTACTAATTATTCTCACTTAATTGCTCCGATATTTTCCAAACATCTCCGGCTCCCAAAGTAATAACAACTGTATTTTTAGAGATTAAGAGATCTTTGATGAGTGAAGGGATTTTTTGCATATCTGATTCTATTATTACAAAATCATTATCTTTATTTTTCTTTATCTCATTATAGATTAATGAAGAAGAAATATTATGTTCATTGACTTCTCTAGCACCGTATATTTCTGTAAGAATCACTTTGTCTGCTAATAATAATGCTTCGGCAAATTCTTTATAAAAATAATAAGTTCGAGAATAAAGGTGTGGTTGGAATATAGCAATTAGCTGAGCTTCATTTTTTTCTGCTAATTTACGCGATGCTTCTAGGGTTAAAGAAACTGCTTTTGGATGGTGGGCATAATCATCGACAACAGTCAGTTCTGTAGAACATTTTTTTAACTGAAATCGACGATGAGCATTTTGAAAATTAGATAGTGCTGCAGTAATAGATTCGTTATCAATTCCTTGAATTTTTGCTACAGCAATAGCAAGCAAGGCATTAGATACATTATAAATACCAGGAACACCTAGAGTAAAATGCCCAATCAATTCTTTATTAAACATAACATCAAATGTTGATTTGTCGTGATGTAGGGTGATATTTTCTACCCAAAAATCTGCTGTATCAGCTTTTAAAGAAACAGAGATTTTTCTGTTAACATGACTTTTTTCAACTACTTTACTAAGAACCTCATCATCCGCATTCCATATAAGCAAAGAATTTGCGGAAAGATGTTCGTTAAAATAATTTAAAAATAAATCTTCTACTTCTTGTTTGTTTTTGAAAAATTCCAAATGATCTTCATCAATATTTGTTACTAAGGCAATCTCTGGGAAAAGATAATTTAAAGAACCAAAAGCCTCACAAGCTTCATAGATCATTGTATCGCCTTGACCACTATAACCAGCACCTTGAATCTCTGGTAAAAAACCACCTACAGCCAGTGTGGGATCAAAACCTGCAGATAAAAAGATCTTAGAAGTCATAGAGGTGGTGGTGGTTTTCCCATGTGTTCCTGAAACACCAATACTAAAATGATGAGATCCGATAAAATTTAACATCTTTGCACGAACAATCAATGGTATATTAAGCTCTTCTGCTTTTTTTATTTCTGAGTTTTCTGCAGTAATAGCATTTGTATAAACAACATAATCTATGTTAGAGTTAATATGTTCTTCTTTATGACCGATATAAATATTAATACCTAATTTTTGTAAATTCTGAACAGTAGCAGAGTTATTGTTATCAGATCCGGAAATAACATATCCTTTTTTATGTAAGATAATTGCTAGTGCAGACATTCCTACACCGCCAATACCAATAAAAAATATATGAGCATTTTTTTGAATTTCTAACATACGATTTTCCTTGATAAATAAGCATAATTAACAATTACAAATATATTTAGTATTGTTTCTAATTATAATTTATTTTATAAAAAATATCAATTATTAGTATCTTTTGTTTCCTTAATACGTAGTATTTATGTAAATATATAATAGTGTATGTTAGGGAGTTATTATTTTATTGATATTATAGATCTTTTTACTTGCTTTTTTTTTTAAAATCAACCTATAATTAAAATAATGATTACTATTTTTATTGATTTATATTTATTATTAGAAAAATTCAATAAGAAGGTTATTATGAAAAAATATCTATTTATGTTATTTTTCTTTATAGCTAATGCGCTATATGCAACTACATATGAAAAGCGTATCTATCAAGACCCTGCTTCTATGGGAATGGGTGGTATTGGTGTTTCATCTTTTGGACATTCTTTCTCTCCAAATTATAATCCTGCTGCATTAGGTTTAATGGCCGATTATGATATTGCTCCATTTGTTACTTTAGGGTTTAACTTTGATCTTAATTTATTGAATACAGTGACTCCTAGCATAGATTCTCTTGGGCAAAAAACACAACTCCAACTCCAAGGTCCTTTATCTTTGGGATATATGGGTAAAGGTTTTGGTATTTGGACCACGTCTTCAGCTTTGGCATCACTTGAAAATCCTAGAGAGATCGGAAATCTAAAAGATATCCAAAATATTTCAGCTAAACTCTTAGCTGAAATAACTCTTAATTTAGCTTATGGATATAAAATTCCATTCAAAGCCTTAGATGATGTTTCTGGATTGTCTTTGGGAGCAACTGTACGTTTTTCCCAACGTATAAGAAATGATCAATTTGATCCTGCAACATCAGGTAATGGAAAGTTTTATTACGGTGGTAGCTTTTCTTCTGATTTTGGTTTAGCACTCCGTATCCAAAACTGGATTTTAGCGGCATCAGTACGTGATGCCTTATCTACAGGATATAAATGGAAAGATGTTACAGGATCATCTATTCAAGAATCTTCGAAAATTCCTTACTCTGTTGATTTTGGGACATCTTACCAGTTTCTTTTCACACAGGGTATCATCAATCATATCGCATTATATTTGGAAATTCATGACGCTGTCAATGACGAAATTTCATGGGTTAATAAAATTAAAGTGGGATCAGAGATAAAATTATTGAACTTCTTATCATTAAGACTTGGAATGTATCATTCATTTCTTACAGGCGGAATAGGAATGAACTGGAAATGGGGACGTATTGATTTTGCTTATTTTAGAGATTCTTATCTTTATAGCTTTCAAGATCCACAAGATCGTTTCCATCTTAGTTTTACAATAGGACTTGAGAATACTCCACAACGAAAACAAGAATCTCGTGCTAAAAAACAACAAAAAGACCAGCTTCTTCAAAAAAGACAAGAATTGATTGACCAATCACTCCAGTTATTATAAAAATGTATTTATAGAGCCTTGCAATGGGATAATATTTGTTTTATAAAATCATAAAATATATTAAGCTTTTTCAGCATAAACCGATATATATAATATAACAAAATTAAATTATCCCCTCCCAATCTGCAAAGCTCATGTTTTATTGAGTTTTCACGAGACAAGATTATATCTTGTCTCGTTTTTTTATCTCCTATTTTTATTTCTTTAAATTATTAGAAACAGATAAAATGTGTTATAATAAGAAAGATTTTGATAAAGGATTTTGATAATGAAAAAAATACTATTAATCGATGCCTCTGGACTATTATTTCGCTCCTATTTTGCTATGATCAAAAAACCTCTTCGTACCAAAGACGGACAGCCTACCAGTGCTGTTTTTGGGTTTTTCCGAATGCTTTTTCATTTTATTAAAAAATATCCCAGTCATTATGTAGCAGCAGCTTTTGATGTTCCTCGTTCTACGTTAGAACGTACCAAAACATATACAGACTACAAGGCTAACCGTAAAGAAACTCCTCCCGACCTTGTTCAACAAATCCCCTTAGCTAAAGAATGTCTGGCTCTAACAGGGATTGATATGTTGACAGTAGCTGGTCATGAGGCAGATGATGTGCTTGCAACTGTAGTTGAAAAATATAAAAACGATCATGAAATTCTTATTTTTACTGGTGATAAAGATCTTCTTCAGCTGGTAGGTGGCAATATTAAAGTTGTTCTTCCTAATAAAAATACTATTGATGGGATTTGTTTGGATAGAGAGGGTGTTAAAACCTTAAAAGGTGTCTACCCAGAGCAAATGAGAGATTTCCTATCAATTTTAGGAGATACTTCTGATAATATCCCAGGAGTGAAAGGTATTGGTGAGAAAGGAGCCATTGCTTTAATCGAAGAATATGGAACCCTTGATGCTATTTATCAAAATCTAAGTAATATTAAACCTACTTTAGCAAAAAAATTAGAAGAAAGTCATGAACAGGCTTTTTTAAGCCAAGACCTTGTTAGCTTACGTTATGATCTGGATGTCCAAATTTCAGAATCGGATGAAGGTATCATGACTTTATCTCGCATTGCAACACCTGAGTTTGTACAAAAAATAAGAGATCTTGAGTTATTCTCTCTTTTAAAAGAGCTAGATTCTTCTTCAGCCCCCCAAACTAATTCCGAAACTTCCTCACTTTTTATGCAGTCTACTGTAATTGAACCACAAATTTTTGATCTTATGACTTTAGATAAATTGACAAAATCGTCTTTTGTTGGGCTTTTTCTTAAGGATGAGCAAGTGATTTTCGCGTCAGACACAGATTTTTTTGCTCTCTCTTTCGAAAAAATAGGAGAATATCAGGAAATATTGAGATCATTTTTTGAAGGGCAAATTGAAGATCAAAGATCTTTTATTGTGTTTGATCAAAAAAAATTATGGCATCTTTTTTCTAATTATAATCTTATACTTCCTCCTTGTGATGATCTCAAGATCATGGCCTATCTTCTTGATCCTGTTCGTAGTAAATATACCATAGAATACCTTGTCATGGCATACCTTGGTAAGAATGATTTTGATTATACTTGTTTATTTGAGTTAAAAGAGACGCTTTATCATATTCTTGAAAAAAATGAACTTCTCGAAACTTACCATAATATCGAAATGCCACTCCGACCTATCTTAGCAAAGATCGAAAAAGTAGGAGTCAAAATTGACGAAAATCTCTTAAAAAATCTATCTTCTCAACTACAAAAAGATCTCTTAAAGTTAGAAGCGACAATTTATCATTTAGCAGGGAAAAGTTTTAATATTCTTTCTCCTAAACAATTAGGGGTGATTTTGTTCGAAGACCTAGGCTTAATACCTCATAAAAAAACCAAGACCAAATCCTATTCTACTGATGAAGAAACTCTTGAGATATTATCTTTGGTACACCCTTTACCTCGAGAAATTCTCAAATACCGCACTTTATCAAAACTTAAAAACACCTACACAGACTCTCTTTTAGAAGCAGTAGATCCTGAGATGCGTGTCCATACTACTCTTTGTCAAACAGTCACCGCAACAGGACGTCTCTCATCTGTAGAGCCTAATTTACAAAATATTCCTATCCGTATGGATCTT
>JBOFDR010000020.1:0-3575 GCA_051647205.1 Brevinema sp.
CGTAATATAAATTTATTTCCTTCATCATAGTAAGATGAAGTTCTTTTTTGAGTTCATTTTTTTGTTTATTAAGTTTATGTAGTTTTTTTAATGCTTCAGTAATTTCTGGAGATAATGCTTTATCTTTTTTACTCAATAATGATTTTAATGCTTCTTCATGGGTTCTGATTTCTTGATTTAAAACTCTTTTTTCATCCATATATTTTTTTGAAAGTTCTCTTTCTTTTTGGCGTGATAATTCTTTTTCTTTTTCAAAGTCAAAAATAAACTCTTCACTAAGTCCTCTATGTTTTTTCCCTTTTTCATACTTACGATGATGCTTACGCCCTCTTTTCCCCATCTCATACATCATCTCTGAATGACAATCATCACCCATATTTTCCATTATTTTTTCATGAAAATCGTACTCAATCTCTTCATTAGCCGTGTCAAGGTCAACTGAAAAATTTAATAAAGGTATTAATAATGTTAATAGCATTAAAAATCTCATAATTATCTCCTTAATAAATGATTTAATCATATATTAAGTATAATCAAAATAGTGAAAAAAACAAGTTTTTTGCTATTTATTTAATATTTAGTTGAAAAAAAAGGTGCTCTAGGATCTATATCAGAAATATTCACTGATTCAAAAAGATTGAGTACTAAAATACTTCCATTTATTTTCGCTAATTGATATGAAGAGAGATTGTCAGCATTACGATCTAAAGCTCTAGCTCCATATGTCAATAGAAGACGAACAGTTGTTGGCTGGTTATAGGCACTTGCAATCATTAAAGGTGTTGTTTGGTTTTTATTTTTTAGATTGGGATTTGCTCCAAATTTCAATAATAAGGATACTACCTCTTTATTTTCTGCAACTATTGCTCCCATTAAGGCACTCCAACCTTCTGTATCTTGACAATTAATATTCGCCCCTGCTTGAAGTAAGATTTTCAGTGCTTCTCTATGACCATAGCCACTTGCTAACATAAGTGCTGTGGCACCTTTGTTGTTTTTTTGATCTAGATTTCTTATAGAACGAAGTAAAGGAATAATTGTTTTTTCATGCCCTAATTCACTAGCTAACATTAATGGAGTATATGATTCATGATTTTTAACATTAACATAAGCTTTATATCTGATTAATAGAGATACAGCAAAGGGATCATTATATTTTATGGCGTAAAATATTGGAGTGTTAAGATCCATATCTCTTAGATTAGGATTGGCTCCCTTCAAAAGTAATTGTAATAAAGTGACATGATCTTTATTTTTGATCGCTTCAACAATAGCTGAAGAACCAAATTTATTAACAATATTAATCTTATTGTTTTGACTTAGGTAATAATCAATTAATTCTTCATATTGGTGTCGGATTGCAATCATCAACGGAGTATCTCCCTGATCATTAGTCAAATTAATAACACTTTTGAGATTAGATAGAGATTTGATACTTTCTATATCGCCTAATTCAGAATAGATAAAAATCGTTTTTGGAAAATACATACTAGGAAGTAATAATAAAACTGAAAAAATTAATGCCAATCGTATTTTTTTCATATGTTTTGTACATCCTTATCTTGATGTCTTAGGTGGATTTTTAAGTGGCTTATATTTTTTTAGTAGGTCTTCAATGCTACTATTAGGTTTTTTGTATAGTTCTTTCCAGTTTTTCCCATCAATTGTAAGCAAGTTAGTGTCAGCATTGTGTTGCAATAATAGTTCAATAATAGGCTTATTCTCTGTTAATATACCTGCTAGAAGAGGTGTAACCTTAATCTTATTAGGTAGGTTAACATCGGCACCGTATTCTAAAAGCAATTTTGTAATATCATAAAATCCTAGAATTGTTGCAATGGTTAGGACAGGTGTTTTTGATTCTGATAATGTTTCGTTAGGGCTAATTTTTTTTTGTAATAATAGTTCTACAATGTTTTTGTGTCCTAGTTTTATAGCAGTAACAAGCAGAGATTGTTTGTTAGGGAAATTGACACTGGTATAGGCAAAATTTTTCAGTAATAGTGCCACAATATCTGTGTGTCCATTTTGTATAGCAAAATGAATTGCCATGAGTTCTTCTTTGTTTTCAATATTTATAATAGCAAATTGTGAAATCAACCACGATGCAAAATTAAGATATCCTTTTTCACTTGCAATCATCAATGCTGTATTCCCAAAAGCATCTCGCGCATTAATAGAAGCTTGATATTTGAAAAGGCACTCGGCTATATCAATACTGGTATCAGTAACATACATTAACGGTGTTTTATGAAGAGAATCCCTACTATTTACGTCTGCACCTTGTTTAAGAAGAGCTTGAACATTACTAATGTTCCCCATTTTAACACTTTCAAATAACTCTTTAGAAAGATCATCTGTATAGGAAATATTTTTTTGATCGTTGTTAATAAAATAGTAGGTAGGCTCAAACTTAGGGGAAATTTGAGAGAATATATCTATAGGAGATAATATCCAAATTAATATTAGATATAATAACATAAGTTACCTGTTTTAGTTTTTTCATAATTTTTAATACCATATAACAATAGTATCGACGAATTACTTCTAATTATTAAGAAATCTTCTATATGTGTTTTATCTTTTTATCTAAGTAAGATATCTACTTTGCTTATTGCTAAAAAGTGCTTTGATAATCAATGTAGAAATCTATAATTTTTATTTTGATGTTATATACTACTGCTATATTTTAGTGTTTTTATGTAGTTTTCCATATAATCCCAGTCGGGATTTCCTCGAGTGTCTACGGGGAGTTTTATGATAGAATCTCGCATTCTATCTAGTCCCCATTTTCTACCATAATTATATCTATACTTTTCAGTATGAATGATAGTATTCAAAAACATCGCTATAAAAGGAGTCATTGTTTTATTTTTTAATATAAGTATATTTATATCAGAAGTCGCAGAGAAATTATTTTTTTGATAGAATGCTTTTGCTATAGAACCATTATTTGATACAGTAATACAATTTGAATTTTCTGTATTATTTTTTTGGATATCTAAAAAAGTTGTAATACCATTGTTTTTTTCTGTTGCTGTAACAATAGAAATATTACCAATACTTAATTCTCCTATAGAAGACAATTTCCCTCTAGAAATCTCAAAAATCTCATCATAGCGAAATTCTTTCCACGCACTCGTATCGAGTTTTGGTGTTTCATGATTTAGCAGGGGTTTTGCAAGTTGATTTTTATTTTCTAATGCTTGTTTGATTTTTGGAGAGCTTTGATTTATTGTATGTTTGATAAATTTTCTCATATAATCCCAGTCGGGATTACCTTGAGCATCTACGGGGAGTTTGATAGTTGTTGTATCTAATCTATCACAAGCATTCCGTCCATAACAGTATTTAAATTCTTCTAAGTTAATAAGAGTTGCAATGAATTGTAAAATATACTTATCATTGATTACCTGCTTTAATATCAAAGCTTTAACTCTTGTCCCTATATAAAAATCTTGTGCTTGTACAGAAGCAAAAAAATTACCCCTGTCAGCTAATGCTATTGTATTTGATGAATTATATAGTTTATAATTTTCTAAAAAAATGGTAGTTGCTGTAATTCCATTATTTAT
>JBOFDR010000021.1:0-1554 GCA_051647205.1 Brevinema sp.
AGATTCCCGATATTTTTTAATTGTATAAAATAAGATAAAAATATAAGATAGTAAAAATAACGCCTGTGTATAAGGAATATCTTTCCATAAAGCTAGCATTTGGATACTATTAACAGGATTAAGATAAAAAAGAGTAAAAATAATAATAATAAGTGTTTTAGAAAAACCTTGTTGATATAAAAAAGTAAGCCATAGACTGTAGATAGCTGAAAAGGTAACGAGAGGAACAAAGGTCAGGAAAGCTGTTGCTCCTTGATTTGTTGAAGTAAATAATCGTGATATAGTCCATAAAACTTGATTTATAAAAGGATATAAAACAGTATGGTGTGTGTTAAAATCGTTATATTTAATCATTGATAATACAGATATGGAATCATCACTGATTATTCCAGGATAAAAAATATACCAGAATATTAAAGAAACACTGAAAAAAAGAATAAAGACTTGCCAAAAAGTTTTTTGTAAATCACTGTTAGAAATATTTTTTTGATTACCCAGTGAGTATTTTTTAAGCACTTCAATGCTAGTAATACTATTTATAAACATAAGTATCACTAAAATAAAATAAATAAAATATTCGTGTAATTTATTTCTAAAAAAAACAGGTGTATTTAGAGGAAGAAAAAATGTTCCTCCCACTAAAATAAAAGCAGAAATAAGTGCAAACACTAAGGTTAACCAAAAATGAAGTGTTCGGTAATGATATTTAGTAAGTAATTCTGATTTGTGTTTTAGAATATAATTCATTGAAAATATACCCATAATTGAAGGGATTAATAACACTAACAAAAAGCTCATTAGAGTCTCCTTAATATAAATATTCAGATATATAAAAAATGTTTTATGGATTATATAGCCCTAGTGCTACTTTTATAATTAAAAAAAACATTCGAAAATTATCAATCTTTGTGATTTTAGTGGGTATAGGTTCATTTGGTGGATAAATACGTCTTTGTGGAGTTTCAATAACTTTATATCCTAGTTGGGGAATTCTAACAGCAAGATACCATTGTAATTCCCATCGAATAAAAATATCACGAAATATTTGTAAGCGATTATCGGATAAAACACTTACTCTAAAACCTCTATAAGCAGACATAGTTTCTGTATATTTGAATCCAGATATAGCACTAAGTAGAGGAGTCGCAAAAAACATCATACCTAGTTTTCGAAGAAAAGGTGTATGTTCTTGATGACCACCTTTTAGAAATCTAGAGCCTTGAATAAAATCATATCCTTGATTCAAAAGAGCAATAAATTGAGGAATAGCATCAACATTATCTTTATTGTTACCATCCATCGTAATAACAAACTCATATCCGTCAGTGATAACTTTATTAAATCCTACACGATATGCACACCCTTGCCCCTTCTCTGCAATAGATAAAATACCGCGTACCCCCATTTCACAAAGAAAATCAAAATTAACAGAATTATCTGAACTGCCACCGTCCATTAAAATAATATCAATTTGAGACATGAGATTTAATGCTTTGATTTGTTTTAATTGATTTTGAATTCGTTTGCCTTCATTCCATGTCGGAATTAATAGTG
>JBOFDR010000022.1:0-2753 GCA_051647205.1 Brevinema sp.
CAGAACCAACAACTAAAATAATAATACCTAGTGTTTGTCCATAAAAAATAATTCCAAAGTATAAAACAATATTAGATATAAGTAAAAGAATAGGATAGAAAATACTTTCTTTTACAAGATAATAATTTAAGAAATAAAAAATAAGAGGATATGGTAAAAACATCAGATTGTAGTAGGTGAAATATTTTTGAAATCCAGCTAAAATTAGTGGTTCTTTACCAAATAAAAATTGTCCTAAAACTCCTGCTATAAGCATAAAAAAACCAATATAACAGACAACTAAAATCAAGAGACAGAAAAAACCTATCCAAAGAGCTTTTTTAATATCATGAAGTTGTTCTGCCATAAATGGTAGAATCACAAAAGAAATCCCTGCTGTTAAAAAAATCATTCCTTTTCCTAGGAGATTAGAGCTAGAAAAAATACCTGATAAATCTGGAAGTAAAGAACGTACTAATACAGTATCAGAATAAATCAATAAAGAAAATAAACCAACAGAACCTAAAGATACAAAAAGTAAGCGTACAGAAAGTGGTTTTGGTGAAAAATTTGAAGGGATTTTTTGGAAGATTGATTTTATATAGAGGAACATGTTTCCATAAATAAGAGCAATGTTACTAACAATAACACCTAGAATCGCACCAAAAATATTAGGCATTTTCCAAACAATAAACAACCCAACACTCATACGTACTATCCCTTGGATCATATGCGTAAGTCCAGCAACAAAAAACTGTTTTTCTGCTTGTAATCTACTAATAAAAGGGGCTTGGATAACTTGAATAATTAAAGAAACCAATAAAAAAATAAAGATTACATAGCTAGAAACATGGAATTGTTTTTGCATTATTGGAGTTAGAATAAACCATAAAATAATAATAGCTACTGATAAAATCAACATCTTACGAAAATTAATAATGGATTCATATTGAATACTTTTTTCATCAAGATCACCAAAATGTTTAGTCAAAGCATATTGGTAAGCAGCAATAGGCAATGCTAAAAGACCTATAAACTGCAATAAAGGCTGGATTATTCCATACTCATCTCCTGTAAGAAATAACATCAAAATAAATTGATAGAGCATATTAAGTCCCGCTCCAGTCATATTTCCTACAGAGTAAAAAGCTGAGCTAAGTAGCATTTTATTTTTAGACATAATGACCTTCTATAATATTACTTTTTTTAGATTAGAAATTGTATTTCCCATAAGTACTTGAAGACCAAATTTATCAAATTCTACCTTCACCATTGCTGAAGAAAGATATTCAACAATACCTTGTCCAAACATCCCATGAATGACTGTGTCACCAATAGCAAGATCTACGATATTGTTAATTTTTTCTGTTTTTATTGGGATATTTTGTGAAGAAGACAAAACTTCTTGTACAGAATAAGTATCTTTTATCCGTTTAGGTTGCTCTGTTTTTTTATAAGAAGAAGATTTAGAGTAAGAATATCTATTAGAATTCGACTTTTTATATTTTTGTATAAAATTATCTTTTTCTTGCGATTTCTCATTATAAGAAAGTTTAGCTACGTCTAAAAGGTCTATTGGAATCGCATCAATAAAATGCGATTTCTCATTAAAGATCTCGTCTCCATAACGAAGAGATCGTTGTTCATAAGTTAGATAAAGCTTATCCATAGCTCTTGTAATAGCAACATAAAATAGGCGTTTTTCTTCATCAAGCTCTGCATCTGTTCGCGCACTAGATAAAGGGAGCATCCCTTCAGCTACACCGATCACAAATACAATAGGAAACTCTAAACCTTTAGCACTGTGGATCGTCATCAACGAGACTATATTTTCATCCTCAACTTCTTCCTCATGTAATGAAGAGAGTAAGCTCGCCTCTCGCAAGAAATCAGCAATTGTGGCTTCAGGATTTGCCTCTTCAAAAACCTTCACTGCATTAACAAGTTCTTGAATATTTTCAAAACGATCTTCTGCCTCATGTACACCATATTTTGGTATCAAATAGGCGTTAAAATACTGTATCGATTCAACAAGGATCTTAATAATTTGTGTTGGTTGGGTAGTTTCCATAGATTCTTTAAGCTCTTGAAGAATCTTTCCTAAATTAACTAAAGAATCTGCAACTACTTTCCCAAGTCCATTAATTTGATGAGCTTGTAAACACATATCTGGATAAGAAATCTGAGCAAATAAAATAAATTCTGTGATTTTATCTTTCGTGACATCTCCTATTTTTCGTTTAGGGACATTAACAACACGATCAAATGCTTCTGCATCCCTAGGATTTACAATAAGTCTCAAATAAGATAAAATATCCTTGATCTCTGCACGATCAAAAAATCGTTGACCACCATAGATTTTATAAGGAATTTGGTGCCTTGTGAGCATCTCTTCGAGAATACGAGATTGAGCATTGGTACGATAAAGGATGGTAAGGTCTTTGTAATTTTTTCCTTGACTGATTAGTGATTGCATTTGTTCATATACATAACTTGCTTGATCCCTATCACTAAAAAGTGATCTAAAGATAATTTTTTCTCCCTTTTCTCTTACAGGTTTCAAGGTCTTTGGCATACGCCCTTTGATTGATTTAACCACAGAATTAGCTGCTTCTAATATAGTTCCATAGGAGCGATAATTGTGTTCCAAACGAATAATTTCAGCACGAAACTCTTCTTGAAATTGACGGATATTTTCAACACGAGCACCACGCCAGCCATAAATAGATTGGTCGTCATCACCAACCACACAAACATTACTAAGATTTCTACTT
>JBOFDR010000023.1:0-5562 GCA_051647205.1 Brevinema sp.
ATCTCAAGCCTATTAAGATATAGCAAAGGAGGTAGTTCACGATATTATATGAAAGTAAAATAAAAGAGAAAAAGCAAGACCACGAAGAAAATGAAGAATAACAATAAAACCTCCTAATCTAAGGAGGTTTTTTCATTAATTCATTAACCAACTACTTTAGCCCTTTTTATATGGGCAAAGTTTAGTAGGAAACAAGCGACTTTACAGAGTCGCTTGATTCCTACTAAACGAATTCAGTAGAAGGTTGATAATGCCCAACATTATCTTTAATTTTGATTTGAATATAGATATTTCTTCACTAATAGCTTTGTATTTATGCTTCAAAATAAACAAAAAGTAGTAAAACTTTTTCAGTATATTAAAGATATAAACACCTTCTAACTGCTATAATATTATTGGTTACTCTTATGCTAAATGTCTGTTACTTATTATACGTTCTATATAAAAACGTACTGAATATCTGCACATTAAGAATGTTATTAAAATTCGCTCATAGCGGATTGTACGTTCCGTGTGTAGATATGTGTGTATAATACAGGCTCATAAGGGTAACCAGCGTGCAACCCTATGAGCTTTTTATTTTCTTTATTATTATTTCCTTAGAGCTTTGTTAGGTTACGCTTTATTATTGCAATGAGAGGCTTAGAGCCAAACAAACTAAGGAGGTTTTCTTATGAGTAAAGAGAACAAAAAAGAACAAAGTAAGCTGATGAAGTTTATTTCTATTGGAGCTATTGTTGTTGCTGTATTATGGATGATAGCTGATGGTGTTGGTGCAACTAAAGCAAATAACAACAGTTCAACTGTTCAGTCTGCTGATTAGGTTAACATAATGAGAAAGATTATCTTTTTATTTATTATCGTATTCATAACTAGTAATAGCTACTCTCAATCAAGGGAAGAGAAAATATTCTTTGAAACAGTGTCTAATAAAATTCTTGTTCCTTTAGAAGCTCCTCATCTCTCACTTGATTTCTCTAAAGATGGACAGTTTGTTGTTATAGCAAGTGTATATAATCCGGAAACGAAGCTAAACCCTCATTTTGTTAAAATGGATAAGGACTTTGCCGTATATTTACTTGAAGACGAAGATAGTAAAATTTTTTTGTATTTAAGCTTATTACAGATAGTATTGGTATTTCGATGGGAGAATCTCCTGAACAAGCAAAGCAACATTTTTATTTTAGCACTTGGAAAATATAAGCAATAACTAAGAAACAGCCTCCTAAGTAGAGAGGCTGTTTCTTAGTTATTGCTTAACGGAGTTTGTTCTTTCTTCTTTTTGTTAGGATTATTAAAGAAGAAAGAGCTTTGAGTGTTTCGTTAAAACTTTTATCAATCTTAATCTTTTCTTGCTCCTTCACTTTTCTCTCCTATTAGTTCAACATATATTAATCGTTTGCCTACACATCTATAAAGAATATTATGTAATATATGACATGGTGGGATCTTTCTAAAATTATAGCGATAAGTCCATTCACTAAGATACTTGTTAATATGTTTTGTACTTACTGTATGATAGATACCAATAATACTTCTCTTGATACTTGCCCAAAATCCTTCAATAGTATTCGTATGAACTGAACCACGAACATACTTCCCTTTGCTATGGCTAACTACATCGTGAGCATAATCTAAACGAGAATACCCTTTATGCTCATCTGTAAGTACTAGAGCACCTTTGTTAACATTATCAAAATATGTTTTTCTAAAGTATTGGCTTTTGTGTTTAGAATATGAAAAGCTTTCACACTTCCACCTCTTTCTACCATACCAAGGACAGTAGTTTTTCCACTAGTACCTCTTCCACCTTTTAATCGTTTGTTTGCATGCTTATTTTTTCTTTTCCACCAATATAAGTTTCATCAACTTCAACTACACCGTCAAGCATTTCGTTAGTTTGAGCAACTGCTTCTCTAATTCTATGCATAACATACCAAGCAGTCTTTTGTGTTATACCTATTTCTTTAGATAGCTGAATTTAAGAAATCCCTTTTTTAGTTGTGGATAAAAGGAAAATAGCGATAAACCATTTCTTTAAAGGTAGTTTAGAGTTTTCAAATAGTGTTCCTATCTTAACAGTGTAAATTCTATCACAACTAATACATTTATAACCACCTTTTGATAGTTTATAAACTTTATCTGAATTACAATAAGGACAACAAAGTTTATCTCCCCAACGAATAAAAGAAAAATAATCTTGAAAATCCTGTTCTGTTTTGAAGGATTCTACGATCTCTAATAAACTCTTAAATTCTTTTAACATCGTACTTTTACTCCTAGTTATGTATAATTATCCATATAAAAAGAGCAAAAGACAACGGAAAATAGGTTTTTTGGTGTAAAATCTTGATTTATTTAGAGAATTTTTATTAAGATCATACAATAAAAGTATGAAATATATGAAACTATTAAAATTAATGTATATTGCAGATAGACGATTACTTGAACAAAACGAGGCACCATTTACAAATGATACATATGTAGCCATGAAAAACGGTATGGTACTTAGTAACGTATATAGTCTGATAAAACATAATACCTTGATTTTCAGTAACTTCCCTAACAATATTTAGAGATTGAGAATGTAATAGCATTTAATACTCCGCAATTGCTATCAAACCTATATCCTATCTTATCGATTTTGGAACAGACTATATCTTGAATATCTACATAAGTAATATGTAGATATTTTACCACCTACAGTTGCACAAAATTCCTCTCCAAGCTACACCGTGAAGATGAGAATCTCCTTCTAAACAAGTATCTAATATAGGATCTGAAAATTTGATCAGGATGCCCTTCAGAAATACATTCAGATGTAAAATACACTAATTTTTGCATATATATTATATTTAATACTTAAACATTAATTACTATTATTTAGTATAATCAAACACTAGTAAAATCTTTTAAACTATTATGTATTTATAAATTTTAAAGAACCAAAGTCAATTTTTTTATTTTTCACAAATTGCTATTATTGTACCAAAGCACTCAGGTGTGATTTTATCTAATAGTTCGCCTTGAGGATTGTAATATTTTAAATCAATTTTTTTGAATCCTGCTTGCTGAAGCGTATCATAAAACTCTTGAGGACTATAATGTCTAAAATGGTAAGGCGACCATTGGTATCTTTTAAAAGGATATATATCATTATTTGGAACAGAACAATAACAAATTCCACCCTCTTTAAGCCAATCATATAAATTTTTAAAAGCTTTTTCTGCTACCTCATGTGGTACATGCTCTAATGTTTCAAAAGAACAAATTTTATCAAAAGAATTTTCAGTAAAAGCACTCGTATCTGCAATATCTAGTTGTTGGAAAGAAACAGTATTTTTTTTCCATACATAAGTAGGGTGACCAAAGATTTTTTTACAAAAATTAACAACATTAGGATCTATATCACCTCCAATAATAGAACTAGCTTCTGTGAAATCATTAAGATAAGCTGTACCGTAACCTACACCACAAGCAGCATCTAATACTTTATCACCCTCTTTAATTTCATTTGCAAATAATTTGTAACGTAAGATATGATCTGCTGGGGCATCTTGATAACTGTTAAGAATCTCACGTTCTGCTACCCTACCACTAAATCCAGCTACGTAGCTAAATAACAACTCCGTATTAATCTGTATACGTTTAAGTTGTACTTGCTCAAATTTGTTAAGCTTAATGTTTAATGAATCAATTGATTCAATATTTTTAATGATTTGTAATATTCTCTGTGGAATAAGTTTTTTTATAATTTTTTTAAGAAATTGTTTCACTGGTACCTACCTTAATATAAGTGTTTTTAAATATTTATTTTAACATAGTAAATAATAATATTGGATTTTCAAAGATATATGTCATTTTTGAAAGCTAATAATGATAATTATTTTCATTAATATTTCTAGCACGAAACACAAATTGATTAATTTCACCATTATTAATAATATAAATTAAATTTTCTTTATCTAAAGCTACTAAACGCGAATATTTCTTTTTATATTTATCAATTAACCTATAAGAAAGAAAGATTAATAAATTATCTAAATTTAATCGAGCTGTTCTACGTGTCCAATTTTGAACAATAATATTTTATTCTTCCAAGGAATTATGATTAAACATGATTTTAATATCTGTACCTTTTAATATACCTCATAGATTGTATAAATCAGCTGGCATTATTATAATACTTGTCGTCTAAAAATTCTATTGGTAAGTTACTATAATATTGGATATCCTACAAATAAGTGTCATAGCTTCTATCTAAATATAAAGACATAATTGGAGTTTTGTAGGGATATATTTCAAAATATTTATGCATATCTACAGCTTTGCAATTTTCAGAGATAATAAATGTATTTTTTAGCTTTTCTTGTACAAAAGGTTTAATAAAGTTATTATTAATTCGATTAGATGCTTGAGCTGAGACTTCTTGGTCAAGAGCTTCTAGGGGAGAATAAAATTTTCAGATGCTGTTTAAATGGTAAGGAATAAGTCTTTATAAGATTTTTTGCAAATAACTATAATTTCTTTAAGTATTCTTTTAATATATAAACCCCAAATCCAGACGTTTTTCTGTGTTTTGAATAAATTTAATACATGGATCATTATATTTATCAACTATTTTTTCGGTGTTATCATTGGAACCAAATTCATTGATAATTATCAATTCCCAATCATTAAAAGTTTGAATTATAATACTATTAATTGCTCTAGCGATATGTTTTTCAATATGGTATGTTGCAATAATTACTAATACTTTAGTTATTTCTATTTCTTTGTTGTATATTCTGATATTTTATTATGTATAAGTTTGATCATATTATATAATTTTATCTTTTTTAAAATAACAGTAATTATTTTTTTTATTTTTTGTTTTCGTGATAATTGTGCAAATTTATACCATTGATATTCTTTTGTTAATTCTGTATTTAAAATCAGCCAAGGATTAAATGCATCATAAAAAAGATACTCATATTGTTCATAAGCATTAGGTGTTATTGTTTCTTTCATAGATTCATATAGCCAAATATACAATAGATGTAGCTTATGAAGTTGTTTTTTGTAATATATAGTCCATAAATTATTTTTTTCTAATATTTCTCTAGTTACATTACTTACATAGACTAAATCTTGTAAAGTTTTAATAATTGTATCATCGTTCATATCTTTTATTTTTGTGGAGCTACCTGGTCTTTGTATATAATTGTATCCAACTTTTGATGAAAGTTGGATAGTGTTAGAGTTACACATTATATACATAAGCATCAGCCTATCTTCTTGAAAGGTTATATGTTTATCTTTTATGTTAGTATAGTTTTTTGTAAGAACGGATTTTCTAAATATTTTTTTACATGCTGATTCATTAAAAGAATCTCCTTTATAATATTCATCTAGTTTTTCAGTAGTCGTTAAAAGCTTTTTTTCTTGGAGTTGTGTTGTTGTATTGTGATGTTGATCTATATCTAATTCATATAATATATTCCAACCAAAAGAAACGATGTCAATAGATTCATCTTCAAAATAAACCATCATATCTTCAAAGATAGTTAAAGAGCTAAAGGT
>JBOFDR010000024.1:0-7764 GCA_051647205.1 Brevinema sp.
CTATCGGCTATCTCAAAGCTAACAACCATGCTGATTTTATTCTTCTCAATGAAAAAGACCTATCAATTTTAAAAGTATTTAGTAAAGGTAAAGAATTTATATCATCTATATAAATAACAATTAATCAAATAGAACGCCCTTAAAATAGGCGTTCTATTTTTTTATTCTATATCCAAAAATCTATAATGAATACTGTAGATAATGTTAGTAAATAATAGTATGCTACTATAATGATTAGCAAACTATAAAAATAAATATACACATACAAATAATTTAGTTATTGATAATATATAAAATTGATCTATACTAATAATATATAATAATAATTTCAGGAGATAAAAATGAAAAAAGATTATTTAAAACTTTTATGTTTATTATTTATTTCTTTTATCATAAGTGGAATCTATGCTCAAGATAGCTCTACCAATAAAATTGAAGCCTCTGCTTCAAAAAAAGGTAAACCTGTCTATTCTTTATTCCATATGTATATGGAATATGCCAGTGGAGAACTATCAAGTAAGGTAGGAGAACGTGCTTTGTCTCAATTAGACACCAAAATCACCTATCTCCAAAACTTTAAGAGTGCTCCATGGTTATCAATGGGATTTATTGGACAAATTTCTTGGAACTACGGAGCAGACAAACTTTTTTCTAAGTTGGTACCTGGCTCCAAACCTCATGTTGCTGGATCAGGAAAATTTATAGGTCCTTCTGAATTTAATCTATCTGCATCTGTAGGATTTTGTGATATTTTTTCTGTTTGGATAGCAAGTACAGGTATGCTTTCACCTACTATTTTCTATACTCGTCAATTACCTAAAGTCAATGGACTTTATAGCCATGCATTTACTTTTCTTCTTACTCCATCATTTTATATGTTAGGGAATCAAAGAAATAATGGACAATTACTTCAAGGGTGGTTTGATAAATTAGAAATGCGTGTTGCTTACCAAATGAAATTTACTAAATGGTTTGGATTACGTCCAGAATTTTTATTTAATTTTTCTGGAACACCACTGATTGCTGGGAGTACAGCACGCGAAGCTTTTTTCTTCCGTTTTAATCCTCGTTTTCAGTTTTTCTATGAAGAATTTTCATTCTTTATTGAACCACGTTTCTTCTATGTGGGAGATACTTCTTTTTTTGCTAACAAAGAAAATTTCCAATGGGAAATAAAAATTGGCTTTGATATCACAAAACTATGGTTAAGATAAATATTTATATAATAAATTATGAAAAATTAAGAGGTGAAAAATGCTTTATCCTATTATGACAGAAAGTAGACAAATTGTATCATTAAATGGTATTTGGAAATTTAAATTAGATGAAAATCAAAACTTAGCAGGCACAGGATTTGAGAAAAAATGGTTTGAAAAACCATTAAAAGACACCATTAATATGGTAGTCCCAGCATCATTTAATGATCTTCAAGAAGGTGTAGAATTCCGTGATCATGTTGGCTGGATGTGGTATGAAACAGAAATCGATCTACCAGCATCTCTCTTAAAAGAACGTCTTCTTTTAAGATTGGATGCAGCCTCTCATACAGCAAAAGTCTATATTAATGGCAAATTCGCTACAGAACACAAAGGTGGATTTGTGCCTTTTGAAGTACTTGTCAATGAATTTATGCAACCCGGGAAAAATCGTATTACTATTGCTATCAGTAACTTATTAGATTGGACAACACTACCAGCTGGTGGATATAAAGATGTTAAATTATCAGATGGACGTACTATCAAGGTTGCCTCGGGCATGCCTGATTTCTTTAACTATGCGGGACTTCAACGTTCTGTTCGATTCTACACTACTCCTAAACAATATATTAAAGACATCCAAATTAATACACAAATCAACGGAGTCGTTGAATATTCTATATTAACAGAAGGATCTGGAGATATTAAGGTAGAAGTATTAGATCAATCTGGTATATCAGTTGCTAAAGGAAAGGGAGAAAAAGGATCTATTAAGATTTCTAATCCTACTCTTTGGGAACCTGGTGCTGGTTATATGTATTCTCTTAAAGTAACATTTGCTAAGGATAGTTATGAAGAGCCTTTTGGCATCCGTAGCGTAGAAGTAAAAAATGGAAAATTCCTTATCAATAATAAATCTTTCTATTTTAAAGGCTTTGGAAAACATGAAGATGCTCATATCAATGGGCGTGGGCTTAATGAAGTTATGTATCTTAAAGACTTTTCTCTCATGAAATGGATCAACGCCAATTCTTTCCGTACTTCGCACTATCCTTATTCCGAAGAAATGATGCGTCTTGCTGATAAAGAAGGAATTGTTGTTATCAACGAAACCGCAGCTGTTGGTATACATATGGGATTTGGATTCTCTCTGATGGGATCAAACGAACCTAAGAAAAATACTTGGGAACATATTCAAACAATGCCTCAACATCGTCAAGCAATCGAAGAATTAGTAGGACGTGATAAAAATCATCCGTGTGTTGTTATGTGGAGTCTTTCTAACGAATCTGCAACAGAAGAAGTAGGAGCCAAAGAATATCACCAAGAATTATATGACTTAACTCGTTCTTTAGATCCTCAAAAACGGCCTATTACTATTGTAACACATATGATGAGTACTCCTAATGTTTGTCAAGTAGCAGATATTGTAGATGTACTTTCTCTTAATCGTTATTATGGTTGGTATGTTTTAGGTGGAGAATTAGATCGTGTAGATGCAGCTTTATCTGCTGAAATGGATGGATGGACAAAACGTTGTCCAAACAAACCTATTATGTTTACAGAATATGGAGCTGATACAATAGCTGGTATGCATGACACTACTCCTGTTATGTTTACAGAAGAATATCAAGTAGAATGCTTACAAGCAAACCACAAAGTATTAGATCGTTATCCTCATTTTATTGGAGAACAAATCTGGAATTTTGCAGATTTTGCAACATCTCAAGGAATCTTCCGTGTTCAAGGAAATAAAAAAGGTGTCTTTACACGTGACCGTAAACCAAAACTTATTGCTCACCATATGAAAGACCGTTGGGCAAAGATTCCTAATTTCAATTATAAAAAATAATAAAGGATAAACCAAAATGACTAAAAAACAACCATTTGGTTTTAGAGATCAATTAGGGTACTTTTTTGGAGATTATGCCAACGGACTCTTTTTTTCTCTTACCGCAAGCTATCTTACTCTTTTTTATGTTGATGTTTTAGGAATATCTGCAGCTTCTGTCGGGATGCTACTTTTAGTAGCTCGGATTTGGGATGCAATCAATGATCCTGTTATAGGTCATTGGATAGATCAAAGACCATCTGATCCTGTACATGGTAAATTTCGTCCATGGATTCTTTACATGGCAGTGCCTGTAGTAGTTTTAGGAGTTTTATCATTTACAGCTGTACCTGCATTAATTGTGGCTCCTTTACATGTTAAACTCATTTATGCTTATATTACTTATATTGGATTTGGTATGAGCTATACAGCAATCAATATCCCTTATGGATCTTTAGCATCAACAATGACTGACGTAGAGACAGAGCGTACTTCATTATCGATATTTCGATCTTATGGAGGCATCGCTGCAGGACTAACTCTCAGTACTCTTATTCCTCTCATTGTATTTGATCATAATCAACAACCTACAGGAGAAGGATTTATCAAAGTAGGGATTATTCTTGGGACAATTTCTATGATTTGTTATTTCTTATGTAATAAACTTACTACAGAACGGATTCTCATATCTCGTCAAGAAAGTAATGAACACCATGATAAATACACATTCACAGAAACACTAAAAGGAATAGTAGCTAATCGCCCTCTCATGATACAAATGATTGTAGGAATGCTTTCGATAGGTATTTTCTTGGTACAATCTACATTAATACCTTATTTATTCAAAGATTTTTTCCAAAATGCCAAAGCACTAAGCTTTAATGGATTGTTGTTAATCTCTACAACAATAGTTATAAGTATTTTTATGAAACCTCTTGTTGCAAAATATGGTAAAAAGATGGTTGGTGTTTTTGGAATTGGACTATATACTCTTGCTTGGACAGTTTACCTATTATCTCCTTTTAGAAATATTGTTAGCTACTTTATTTTTTCAGGTATCGCTCAACTAGGTATTACTTGTATGACCCTAATCACATGGGCATTTATTCCTGACTGCATCGACTATCAAGAATATGTTACTGGTGTTCGTGAAGAGGGTACTATTTATGCAATTTATTCTTTTTCCCGAAAATTAGGGCAAGCAGCAGCAGGATTCCTAGGATCTTATGCATTAATTTTTTCAGGATATATCGCAAATCAAGCCTCTCAATCTCCAGAAACTCTTGAAAAAATATTTTTTCTTGTTCGTTTTATACCAGCAGCTTTAGGAGCAATACTTACAGTAATTCTTTATTTTGGATATAATCTAAATAAAAATGAGCTGGCAGTAATAACCCAAAGCTTAAGAGAAAAAAGAAGCTTTAAAAAATAAGTATCTATTACACCTCCAGTTCATATTTTTATATTAAAAAGTATGAACTGGAGGTGTAATAGATATTTTTAATAATTTAATAATTTAATAATTTATTCAGGGGTTTTTATGAGATCACTACATTTATCATTAGTAATGATTACCATTTTAATTTCTTCTTGTACCGATAATAAAGAGAAAACAACACAAGTGCTCAAGCTATCCAACAATCATGCTGAAAATTATCCTGTAAACTTAGCTTACAAAAAATTTGCAGAAATTGTTGCAGAAAAAAGCAACGGTCGTTTTAAAATCGAAATTTATCCTAGTGCTCAGCTAGGTGATCAACGTGCTTCTGTAGAATTAGCTCAATCTGGAGTTCTTCAGTTTGCTAATATTAATTCTGCTGTTATTGAGGGGTTTGATAATATTTATTCTGTATTAAATTTACCTTATATTTTTAAGAACTATCAACATTTCCGTAATGTTATGGAGAGCGAAAAAATCCGTAGTCTTTTTCAACAAAGCCTACCTAAAGGATTTATGCCGATCATGTATCTGGAAGGTGGCGCTCGGAGTTTTTATACAAAAAACAGAGCAATCAACTCTCCTGAAGATCTATGTGGTCTTAAAATACGTGTTCAAGACTCACCTACTTCTATCGAAATGATAAAATTAATGGGAGCAACTCCTGTTGTGCTGAACTTTAGTGAAGTTTATACGGCTTTGCAACAAGGAATCATTGATGGTGCAGAAAATAATGCTCCTTCTTTAATCACCACAGGACATGCTGAAGTTTCTAAAAATCTAGCTCTCAATAATCACATGCGTCTTTTGGATATTTTAGTAGTCGGTTCTCCGTTTTGGAACTCCTTAACTACCGAAGATCAAGAGATTTTCCAAGCTGCTGCTAATGAAACAATTAATGATTTTGCTGAAGTATGGGATACTCATGAAAAATCAGCCCTTAAAGAAGCAAAAGAAAAATATAATATTCAAATCACAGAACCTGATCCAGAACTTTTCCGAGTAAAGGTTTTATCTATGCATGATGCACTTGCTAAAAAAGATCCTCGTGCTAAAGAGTTAATTGACTATATCAAGTCTTTAGAAAAATAAAGAGTAGTTTTATGATAGAAAAAATAAAAAGAGGATTAGATATGATCTTACTGAGATTTCTCAGTATTTTAGTGTTTTTAATCTTTATTAGCATTATTTGGCAAATATTTTCTCGTTATATCTTACGGGTTCCTGCAACTTTTACAGAAGAGATAGTTCGTTTTTTATTAGTATGGCTAGGGCTTCTGGGTGCAGCATATGGTTTTGGCTCGGGCAAGCACCTTTCCTTAACTCTTTTTTTTAATTCATTAAAAGGCAAAGCTCAAAAAAATCTTTCCATTGTTCTTACTTTGATCACATTAGCGATAGTATTTTCTGTTTTTATTTATGGAGGGATCAGCTTGATGATTCTAGCAAAAAATCAGCTTTCTTCTGTTTTAGCGATTCCTATGATCTATGTATATACGATTCTACCACTAAGTGGTTCTATTATATCAATTTATCAAATATGTATCTTAATAGAACTTCTGTATAAGAAGGAGCTATTATGAGTATTCCTATTTTAACACTTGTTATTTTATTTGTGATTTTTTTATTTATCGGATTACCGATTTCTATCACTATTACAGTAGCATCTTTATTTGTCATGTTTTTTTTTCAACCTGTTGATAAAGCTCTTTTAACAGCAGCACAATCTATCGTCAACTCAATGAATTCTTTTTCTCTATTAGCAATTCCTCTTTTTATTCTTTCTGGTGCTATGATGAATATAGGTGGATTGGCTATTCGTTTGATTAATTTTGCCAAATTATTTACAGGATTTCTTCCTGGTCCTCTTATGCATATCAACGTCTTATCAAATATGCTTTTTGGAGCTTTATCTGGATCTGCTATTGCTGCTGAAGTAGCAGTAGGACGGATTGTTGCTCCTCTTCAAAAAGAAGAAGGTTACGAAGAATCTCTTTCAACCGCTGTAAATATTGCTTCTTGTCCTACAGGATTACTGATTCCACCAAGCAGTACATTTATTGTTTATTCTCTTGTTAGTGGTGGAACTTCCATCTCTGCTCTTTTTCTTGCAGGATATATTCCTGGAATTTTGATGGGACTTGGTGTGATGCTAGTAGCTTTATTTTATTCTTTCAAACTCGAATATCCTAAACAAGCACCTATTCCTTGGAAAGAAAAAGTTGATATTATTTGGAAAGCTCTTCCTAGTCTTTTGATGATTGTGATTGTGATTGGTGGTGTTATCAAAGGAATGTTTACAGCAACGGAAGGATCCGGAATTGCTGCACTATACAGCTTAATATTATCCTTTATATATCGTTCCTTAGACCGTCAAAAATTAATGGAGATCATCAAAGAAACCGTAACTCTTTCTGGTATGGTACTTTTTTTGATTGGTTGTTCATCTGTCATGTCGTGGGTACTTTCTTTTTCACGTATTCCTCAACTTGTCGCTAATGGAATGTTATCTCTATCCTCAAACTCCATGATTATTATGTTAATGATTAATATTATCCTTCTGATGGTGGGAACATTTATGGATATGACACCTGCAATTTTAATTTTCACTCCTATTTTCCTCCCTATTGTGAAAACAATTGGTATCGACCCTGTCCATTTTGGGGTTATTATGACTTTTAATCTTTGTATTGGGATTTGTACTCCACCTGTAGGCAGTGCACTTTTTGTGGGATGTAGTATTACAAATATTAAGATTGAAAATGTTTTTCTGAGGTTATTTCCGATGTTTATAATAATGATTATAACCCTATTTTTTATCACCTATATTCCTGCAATTTCCCTTTTCTTGCCAAGACTATTTGGATTAATATAAAAAATTATATAAGAGAATATTATGTTTAATCAATATATATCAGTTCCAATTATTCCTGTTGCTATTGTAGAAACAGAAGAAGAAATTCGGCGTATTGCTGATCTATGTTTACAATATCTACCAGCACTTGAACTAACCATGCGTACTAAATACGCATATAAGGCTTTAGAAATTCTTGCTAGAGACTACTCTAGTCTCCCAAGAGCAGCTGCAACTGTTTTATCTGTTGATCAGGCAGAACATATTTTAGCATTGGGTACAAATATTCTAATTAGTCCTGGTTTTCAACCAACACTTTTAGAACATGCAAAGAAAAAAGGTTATCATTATATTCCTGGGGCAGTAACTGCTGCAGAAATCGAACAATGTATAGCCTATGGTCATCGATATATCAAATTTTTTCCTGCTTCTATTTTTGGTGGAA
>JBOFDR010000025.1:0-2227 GCA_051647205.1 Brevinema sp.
CAGATTATAGTCAAAAATTTTCTGTAGAGCGATTCCAACATGAATTAGATCTGTTCGTTCAAAGATCGTACCAAAAGTTTTTAACAAATAATAAATATTAAATTTTCAGATTATTTTAAAATAACAGGGAGATAATACATGAATATACAACAAAAAATACAAGATATTTTTAATAAAACAATAGAGCCAAGATCCCAAAAAAAACTTGCAGAAATAGTCAAAATACATGGGTTTTCCGAAAATAGTGGATTGATTAAGGTACAGTTAGTCGTTGATGTAGCAGATTCTGAAGAAAAAACAGAGCTACGAAAATTCATTGAAAACACCCTTTCTAAAGAAGAGATCGAAGCATTGGTAAGTATGATTAGTACGGAACACCTCACTCCAAAGGTGAAACCTTCTCAAGTACATGAATTTATTCCTACCAATATTTTAAACAAGTTCAAAAAAATTATTGCTGTGTATTCTACTAAAGGTGGAGTAGGTAAGTCTACTATCTCTGCTGAACTTGCTCTTGAATTAGCTAAAAAAGGACTCAAAACAGCCTTAATAGACCTTGATATTTATGGACCTAGTATTCCCCGTATTTTAGGGGTGAGAGGTAAAGTTGTTGTAGCGAATGATAAGTTTCAACCTTTTTCGATCAACGGTATCGATATGATTAGTGTAGGTTCTTTGATTCCAGATATTGATTCTGCATTAATTTGGAGAGCTCCTATAGTAAATGGAGTAATTAAACAGCTATTTGTCGATGTTGCATGGGCGGATGATTATGATGTGCTGGTTCTTGATATGCCTCCAGGGACAGGTGATATTCCGATTGCTGTTGGACAAAGTATCCCTGTAAATGCTGTTGTTGCTGTTTCTACGCCTAATGGTATTGCTTTAGAAGACACTGTAAAAGGAATTTCGATGTTTCAAAAATTTCATCGTGATATTTTAGGATTGGTTTACAATATGGGGTCTGTTGTATGTGAAGATTGTCAAAAAACTATTCCTATTTCTAAATATAGCCCAGAATTTGATAGTATTCTTAAGAAATATAACATTAGAAAAATAGCAGATTTACCACTAGATGCTAATGTTTCAGATCTTTCTGACCAAGGAAAATTAGATCAGCTAAAACCTTCTTCTTTATGGAAAAAAGAGTTTCAAAAAATCACTGATTTAGTTTATCAAAAAATTTGTTTTTAATGTTTTATAAGATAAAACATATAAAAAATATTGACAAACACCATAAAATATTATATAATATGAAACATAAAGAAAGTATTTGCTTTTTTTGTGCCGAAATAGCTCAGTAGGTAGAGCAGAGGACTGAAAATCCTCGTGTCGGTGGTTCGATTCCGCCTTTCGGCAAGTTTCGATTGAAATTTGGGTATTTAGCTAGATTTCATAATTTGGAGAGAGACATGAAACGTACTTGGCAACCTTCTAAAATTAAAAGAGCTCGCAAACATGGTTTTCGTGCTCGTATGGCTGATCGTCATGGAAGAAAAATTCTTGCTCGTCGTCGCGCAAAAGGGCGTGTGCGTTTAGCGGTTTAATTTTTGGTACATTATAAGGAAGAGTGAAATGAAAAAAAATAATTTCGATTCTTCTCAACATATTAGACAAAAAAAAGAATTTGAAAAAATCTTTGAAAAAGGTTTCCGTTTATACGGAGGCTTTTTTGTTTTTAGGACTATTGTGATTGATCAAGATAAATCACAGCTTGCAATTATTGTGCCTAAGCGATTTGGAAATGCTGTCTATCGTAATAAAATGAGGCGAGTGATTAAGGAATTATTCAGACATCAGTTTTTTCCTTGTTCTGTAGCAATCTTAGTTTCTCAAAATAAAGTATTTCCTAACGAACAAGTGGCAAACTTCGAACTAAAAAAAGCATTTGCTTTGCTTTCAGATCCTTTTTTGGTGCAACAATTATCTGTTGGTGAGAATATCTCTGTTAAACATACTCAATTTAGTCTTAAACATTTATCTATTTTTTCAAAATGTGCTTTCCGTCTGATTTATTATTATCGAAAATTTTTGTCAAAATCACTAACACCATCTTGTCGCTTTACACCATCTTGTTCTGTGTACGCTATGGAAGCATTTCGTGTACATGGTTTTTGGCGAGGCTTATCATTAACAACCTTGAGATTGCTAAAATGCCATCCTTTTTCACACCAATCAGGATTCGATCCTATTCCCTATCGTAAAAAACAAAAGAAAAAAGCTCCTA
>JBOFDR010000026.1:0-7103 GCA_051647205.1 Brevinema sp.
CAGAATTTGTCCTAGAAAGCTCAGCAAAATATAGATGGTAATTATTAGATGATAATGACTTGAATTTTTTGTGAAAGTTTACTATAATAATGTTTATGTGATTTGTATAAATAAAATCACTCAAGAAAATGATAATAAACTGCTGAGGTTTCAATATGATAAAAAGATATCAGATTTTAGTTTTTCTTTTATTTGTAACCTCTCTTTTTGCGCAAGAATCTAAATTGATTACTGATATTAAATTTCAAGGATTAAAAGTCACTACCCAAAGCGATATTTTATCTGTTATCTCAATCAGACCGGGCGATACTTTTAGTGAAGGAATGCTAAATCTTGCTTTAAAAGATATCTATGCAATGCAACGGTTTCAGGATGTTAAGCTGAATGTTAAAGATGTTGCCGGTGGTGTAGAAATCACCTTTCAAGTCATAGAAGAATCATTAATTGATAAGATTGTTTTTGAAGGTGTCTCAGCAATCAAACATAGTAAGTTAAAAGGCATTATTGATATTAAAGAAGGTACATCTTTCCGTGAAGCAAAGGCTCGTGCCTCTGTTTTTAAATTAAAACAATATTATAAAGAAGAAGGAAATTTAGAAACAGAAATTTCCTACAGACTACAACCTATCAAACAACTTCCTGGACAGTTTGATCTTATTTTTGAGATTAAAGAAGGAATAAAAATTGTTGTTCGTGATATTAATTTTCATGGCGTTACTGTCTTTAAGACAAAACAGCTTGAAAGTAAAATGAAAACTAAGAAAAAACTTTGGATCTTTAGGAGTGGTGTTCTTAAAGAAGAAGAATTTCTTCAAGATAAAGATCGAATTTTATTATTTTATCAAGAAAATGGTTACATGGATGTTAAAATAACAGATTTTTCTTGGAAGATTGATGATATTAGTCAAAAAAATAAAAAAGGCGAAATTAAAAACACACTTCGTGGTATTACTCTTGATATTACCATTGATGAGGGTGAAAAATACATAGTTGGTGATTTTTCATTTACTGGTAGTACCATTTTTAATAAGAAAGAATTGCAAAAATTTATTGATTTGAAGACTGGTGATGTCTATAACAAAACAAAAATCGATATCATTCGTCAAAAAATTTACAAATTATATGCTGATCGTGGTTATCTATTTGCCAATATTTCTGCGATCCAAGAAAAAAGAAAAGATAATATTATTGATACTGAATTTGTGGTTTTTGAAGGATCGCGTGCTCACGTTGAAAATGTCTTCATCAGAGGTTACACTAAAACACTCCCTAGTGTAGTACGTCGTTACATTCAGATTAAAGAAGGTGAGCTTTACGTTAATAATAAGCTTGAACAAAGTTTTAATCGTCTTATGCAGACTCAATTTTTCTCAAATGTCCGTATCGAGCCTTCTGCCGGAAGTGCTGATGGACTTGTTAATATTGATTTTGTAGTTACTGAAGCTGAAACTGGAATGATAGAATTTTTCCTTGGTTATGGTACAGTGAGTGGATTTAGTGGGGGTGTTAAACTCTCTGAAAAAAATCTTTTAGGAAGAGGCTGGCAGATCTCGATTCGAGGTGAATATGGCCAATTCAGGCAGCTTGGGGAAGTTACCTTTACAGAGCCTTCTATTAATAATTCGCCTTTTTCAATTAGTGTGATCTTAGGTGTTTTTAATACGATTTATGATGATATTCCTACAGATAATAATGGCGATGGATTTATTGATGGCACAGACTTTAACTATAAAAAAAATCCAGATGAGCTTTTAAATAGTTTTAGGTCTGACTCTGAGTATACACGCTTAAGTTTTCGTATAGGATTAGCATTTGGGGTACAGTTTGCTGTTTATTGGAATGCTAACTTTGGTTATGAGATTAATATATTTAAAGACTATCAAGAAAAAAACTTGGGAACTCCATTAAAATTTGATGGTATTTGGCAAGTAGATAATGAATTAATTGATTCTATAAATTTTGGTTGGACTGTTCAAAGCACTCTATACTCGACTATCAGATTTAATAACACAGATGGAGGCTTATGGCCTACCAAAGGTGTGAATACAGCATTCTTTATTTCTTTTGCTGGTATAGGTGGGGATATTCACTTTATTAATTTAACTTATAATTTTGATGCTTATTGGAATCCGTTTTGGAAGGTTACTGTTGCATTTCACTATGATATGGCATTTCTTTTTCCTCAAATTGGTGGAAAGTTTGTGATCAGAGATGCTAATCGTCTCAATTTTGATGGTGTTTATAAAATGCGGGGCTGGCTCAATTATCTCAATCGTGGTGAAGCATCTTCTTACTTCTCTATCGAAACAAGGCTTCCTATTTGGAGTTTTATCGGAGCTGTGGCATTCTGGGACTATGGAGCTATCTTTTCAAGCTATGATAAATTTTCTTGGAATCAACCCGATTATATTATGAGTTTTGGAATGGGGCTTGCTATTAATCTTCCGGTGTTGCCTATTCGTCTTTATGTTGCAAGACCTGTAGAATGGAACCCTTCAAGAAGTAGTTTCCAGTTAGCAAATAGTTCAGATTTCTGGCAAGCATGGGAATTTGTATTCTCTATTCAAGGATTATTCTAGAGATCTTATATCTTTTATTAATTTAAAAAAATAATATTAACATAGGAAGAAAATGAAAACAGTAGAATATATTGGAAAATTAGCATTATTTTTACATGAAAATCAAACACAGATGTCTTTACAGGAATTAGCAGTACATTTGAATCGCAATCAGTTATTTAGTAACACAGGACAGCCATTTAGTAACGAAAATCAATTAGGGATTGGGAAGTATATTAGTACATGCTATTATCTTTTTAAAGATAAAAATGATCAAGTGATAGCTGATGCTATAGCTTTATCATTTGTAAGGAAAGATGGTACTCCAGCTTGGGATAAATAATTAAATCAAAAAACACTCCTCGTGATGGGGAGTGTTTTTATTATAAGATATGAACAAATATGCTAAATACTAATAAAAAATATAAGCACAAAAAAACACCCTGAATTTCAGGATGTTTTTTAAGATATTAGGCTTATCTAAGTAATTGTAATACCATTTGTGGTTGTTGGTTAGCTTGAGCAAGCATAGCATTTGCAGCTTGGAGCATGACTTGGTTTCTTGCGTGGGTGCTAGATTCTTTTGCCATGTTTGCATCTCTAATTTGAGATTCTGCAGATTGCATATTTTCATATCCAACTAAGATAGAACGTGATGCAGATTCGAGTCTATTTTGGTATGCCCCAAGATCAGCTCTTTGTGCATTAACTCTTCTGAGTGCTTGATCGACAAGACCAATTACCGAGTTAGATGAGTTTTGAGTGCTTAAAGAAATGAAAGACGCTGTGGCAGGATTGCCCACAGGTGATTTCAAACCAAGTGCTTGGGAGTTCATTGTTCCAATGTATAAACGAACTCTTTCATCCATATTAGCACCAACGTGTAAGTACATAGATGCTTGCGCAGGTGCTTCAGCTGTTGATTTAGCAAAGGTTCCTGTTAACATTTTCATGCCGTTGAACTGAGCCTGGGAAGCAATACGATCTAATTCGCTAACCATTTGTGAAACTTCAACTTGGATGTATTGACGATCTTCGTCTGTATAAATACCGTTTGCAGATTGGATTGCCAATTCGCGAACCCGTTGTAAGATAGCTGTGGTTTCAGCTAAATATCCTTCGGTGGTTTGGATAAAAGAAATACCATCTTGGACGTTCATGTTGGCGCGGTTCAAACCTTTAATTTGAGTACGCATTTTCTCAGAAACAGCTAATCCGGAAGCATCATCAGCAGAACGATTGATACGCATTCCTGAAGATAATTTTTCCATTGTCTTGCTGTTTGCAAGATTCTGAATAGACATTTGGCGATTTCCGAAGATCGCAGGGATGTTATTATTGATAACCATAAATCCTCCGTGATATTATGTATCAGTTATTTTATTTCGTGCATCCTTGCACATAATTTATTGTCGGTAAGTTATAAAAAAACTTTATTGTTTATCTATTTTTTTCTAAAATATCTTATATGTTAAGATGACGATGTTTGATTTAATGATTGCTCAATCATGGTAGCTAAACCAAATCCACCATTTTTTGAGCTGATTTTTGCATATTCTGTATTTAACATACTGTCAAAAATCTCTTGTCCAGCATTAGCATCTCCAAAAACATTAGTTTTACTAATTGTTTTTTTCATTTCTTTGAACATCATTTCAATAAATAATGATTCAAATTCCTGAGCTACTGCTTTGGTGTTTTTTTTATCTTGAGCTTTATTTTTCAATTCTGAAAATTCGTGATTTTGCACTCGATTCATTGACAGCATAGACATATCATTCATAAATCCAATTTTCATAGTTTTCCCTTCCTAATCTGCTTTCTGTATGATTGTCGGATTTTTTTTAAATTTGATGAGATTTTAATTTATTATTTTTACGATAACTTGAGAAATTTTATCTCCTGTGTTATACTAACTTCAAAGGGATAAGATAGGTGAAAAAATGACTCGTTTTATTTTAATATTACTTTTATTTTCAGCTTGCTCTACAACAGATGATCCAGCAACACTCCGAAGAGAATTTTTAGGCGAATACGAATTACAACGTTCTGCACGTGAATTTTTTATTAGAGAGCAACGAGATCTAATCCCCAATACTTTTGAGGATGATCAGATAGCATTTGATGCTAATACTCAGCTTAATTTTCTTGCAAATGCTCTTAGTGTGCCAGTATGGAGTTTTGTTGAAGCAAAAAAGAAAAAAGCAATTTTTCGTCTCATTGATCAAAATAAATATATTGGTGTTACCATAGATGGAATTGTCTTATTAGTAGATACCAATACTGTATCTTCACCAGATAAAGTATTATTTGAATGGATGGTGCCTTTTGCAACAAAACAAGAATAAACCCTCCTGATTAAGGAGGGTTATAGAGATTTAAATCGTAACAATTCTAAGGAATGTGGTAGTGTGCCTCGACTATCCTGCAGAGCATAAGAAAAAAAATAGGATAATTCTTGTTTTCTAGGAGGTGAAATATTTTTCCCTTGTAGAAAATTCATAGAATGTTCTCTGCTATCAGCTAAAAATCTTAGTGTTTGTGGTTTTAATTTTTTTTTCTCATGAATTTCTAGCCAACCTTCACATGATAAAAATTTTGCTAGGAAAAACAGCAGATATTTTTCATCTAAACTTTCATAAAAAAGCTCAAAAGCTTCTTTTAAGTCTGTATAATAAGGAAAAAGATCGCCTTCTAATAAAAAATAATCAATTAATTCTAAGGTGAAAAACATAAATCCCATATATTTCAAATCATCTCTTGCTTCAGAAGAGGATAGGGCTAATTTACTGTCAGTTAGCTGAAATGAGTCTTTTTTTTGAGAAATTAATCCCTCAATAAATGAGCCTGATTGGATCATTGCTCGCCGAGAACCTGTTTCAAGAGCGGCACCGTAAGCAATAATTTTAATTTTTCCTAGTTCTGAATCTAAAAAATTAAGAATCAAATGCCCTGATCCAAAACCTTTTTTTGATAAAATCAATCCTTCACAATGACGGGTCATTACATTTCTTCGTCAATAACCGCTACATCGCTGTGGAGCATCTCTTCAACAGGAGCTCCAGGATAAATTTTTTCTATAAGCGTGAGTTTATTTCCATTATTTTCCATAATACCAAAAGATCCACTACCTAAATAAACAAGATAATGATGTTTATCAAGCTTATCTTTGATAGATTCAGATACTTTTTTGTAAATACAATCAAAATGAGCTAAACAATCATGTTCATAGTCATGAAGAGCATACATAATTTCTCTGATTGCACGATTACAAATAGGACATGTTTGGGAGATACTGATAGTGATATTACTTCCAACTTTTTCTTTTACTGAAACAGAAGGAACTAATGATTCTAAATCGTCAGTTGCGCTATTTTTATCGATTGTTTTTGTCTCAGTATTTGTAGGTAGTGTCGGGATTTCATTTTTAGGTTTGATAGTTTTTAATTGCTTATTTTTTAAAACAAGAGGTGTAATCATAATTTCATCAGGATTTACTTCAGATAAAATCTGCATTAATTCAGCTTTTGTTTCTTTAAATTCCGAAGCCTTAAATAACTGATCATGATCCCACTTAGGAATTTCTTGTCGTGGATGTTTGAAATTTTTGCTAGGATGTGAGTAAGATTGTTTTTGAGAGTGAGGTTGATCAGTTTTTTCCACTTTTTTATCATGCTTAGTCTCATGCTTATCTTGGCTTTTATTTTTTTTACGTTTATTGTAACGAGAGTAGTTAGTTGTTTTTTCCACAGAAAACCTCATAGTATGATTGAATTTTCATTTTATTATACACTATATTATCTTGATTTGTAAATATCATGCTTGTTTTTTTTCTTTAATTCTACTTATTTTAGTACCTTAACTGATTGACTTTTTTTAAGTCATATAATAGGATTAAAGTTGTACTTGTTCTAAATTTAAATTAGAAAAGGGAGATTATTATGAAATCTCAAGGAATTGTTGTCCGAGCAGAGGGACGTTGTCATCATTCATCTATTAAATCTATTCCTATGGAATCTCATTATTTTTTACCTCTAGGTGT
Organism: Brevinema sp.; assembly: GCA_051647205.1. Classification (GTDB taxonomy): domain Bacteria; phylum Spirochaetota; class Brevinematia; order Brevinematales; family Brevinemataceae; genus Brevinema_A. The sequence continues at coordinate 6,601 of JBOFDR010000026.1, forward strand.
CGAAGGATTATCTATTACTAATGGAGAGAAGGTTACTATAGGTCAGCCAATCACTATTGATACAGGTACTAATGTTTTATCTCATAGTCCTGTTGGCGGGATTTTTGAAGAAGTCCAAAATTTTTATGGGCAAGATTATGCTGTTATTCGCTCTGATGTTGAGCAAAAATGGCCAGAATACGAAACTCACGATCCTTTTAATAAAGATCCTGATACGTTGATCGAAGATGTTCGAAAAGCAGGTATTATAGGTATGGGTGGTGCTGGTTTTCCTACTCATATAAAATTAAAATCTGCCAAAAATAAAGTACATACCGTTTTAATTAATAGCGTAGAATGTGAACCTTTTTTATCTAGTGATGTCTCACTAATGCTTGAAAATGCTCCACAGATTATTGAAGGTGCACGTATTTCTCGTTATATTGTTGGAGCTAAGTATATTACTATAGCGATTCATGAAAATGCAGAACTTCGTCAGCATTTAGAAAAATATATTGACGAAA
>JBOFDR010000027.1:0-10180 GCA_051647205.1 Brevinema sp.
CTACCGAGTTGATGCCTTGGCTAGAGACTAAAAAAATTAAAAATCTCTTCCTTGCAGGACAGATCAATGGTACTACCGGCTATGAAGAAGCTGCTGCATTGGGAATGATTGCTGGAATCAATGCTGCTCTCAAAGCAGGTGATCAAGATGAATTAATCCTCAAAAGAACAGAAAGTTATATTGGAGTGATGATTGATGACCTAACGACTCTTGGTACGGTAGAGCCTTATCGTATGTTTACTTCTCGTGTAGAACATAGATTGATCTTGCGTGAAGATAACGCTGACAAACGTCTTACACCTATTGGATACCGTTTAGGGATTATCGATCAAAAAGATTTTGATTTTTGCCAAAAAAAATACAAAAAAATTGATCAAGCTATTCAATTTTTGAAACAAAATAGTTTAACTCCTTCTGAAAAAAATCAACCAATTTTTGAACAACTACAAACCCCTATTCCTCCTAAAAAAGTGTCCTTGACAGAATTAATCCGAAGACCTGAGGTGAATATTGCGTCACTACGTTTTGCTTTAAGTGACTCAGAAATCTCTATTCCCGAACTTTCCTTTTTAGAAGAAGAACAAGGTAATTTAGAAATCAAATATCAAGGCTATATCGCTGATGAAAACAAACGTATTGCAGAAGTACAATCTGTTGAAGATACCGTAATTCCTGAAGAGTTTCCTTATGATAGGGTTTCAGGATTACGTCTTGAAGAAATCGAAAAGTTATCTCAGCTAAAACCTCATTCTTTAGGACAAATATCTAGAGTTCCTGGGATCAGACCAGCTGCAGTACATATTATTTCACTTGTTTTAAAATTCAATGGGGAAAAGGGGCTTAATGAACACTCTACAAAAGCTCCTATCTGGGGACACAGTTCTTCAGAATATCAAACAAGAACAAAAAAGTCCCCTAATAACTAGGGGACATACTTAGTCTTATTACTTTTTGAATATACCAGTATCAATTAATTTTATTTAATAAAGGGACTTATCAATGCTTTCATATCACGAACAGCCTGATCAAGTCCAACAAAAATCGCTCTTGAAATAATAGAATGTCCAATATTCAATGTTCTTACTTGAGGAATTTCTACGATGGGAGAGACATTTTCATAATGCAGTCCATGGCCCATATTGACTTCTAATCCAAGTGAATCAGCATATTTTGCTGCTTCGATTAATTGGTAAAGACAAACTTGTTGTTCATCATTTGTGAGGACATCTGCATAGGTTCCTGTATGAAATTCCACCATATCAGCACCTAATTCATGAGCAAGCGTTACCATTTCTAGATCAGGATCAATAAAAAGACTTACTTTGGTGCCATGATTATGAGCTTTAGGAATAAAATCTTCTAGTTTTGATCGAGATAAAAATACGTCTAAACCACCTTCTGTAGTTATCTCATTACGATTTTCAGGGACTACACAGACTTCTTCAGGTGCAATATCCAAAACTACATTAATAATATCTGAATACAGTGCCATTTCAATATTCAAAGGAAGCGAGCAAGCTTCTCTAATCAAATAAACATCGCGTTTTTGAATATGGCGCTGGTCTTCACGGGGATGAATTGTTAATAGATCTGCTCCTGCATTTTGAACGATATATGCAGATTGCAAAGGTTCAGGGTACCTAGTACCTCGAGCTTGACGAAGAGTCGCCACATGATCAATATTAACACCTAATTTTTTTCTATGACTCATAAGATCCTCTTTTACACAATAAATCATTGTCTTTTTATCGGCATTTTAAAACAAAATCCCCCTAAATTAGGGGGATTTTTTTATTCTCTAATAATAAATGAGAATCGTTTTCTTATTGCTGCATAGGCTGTAGGAACAATTAATAAGGTGAAAATTGTCGATAAGACTAGTCCACCAATCACAGATGTTGCGAGAGGGGCATAGGTATCTCCACCTTCCCCTAGCCCTAAGGCCATAGGAATCATTCCAAGAACTGTAGTTAAGGTAGTCATGAACACAGCACGAATTCTTCTTACTCCTGCAACAACTGCAGCATTATCAATATCCATTTTCTGAGCAAGTAGTTGATTCATGTAGTCGATCAAGACAATACCGTTATTGATCACAATACCAACTAAAATAACAACACCTACTCCCGAATAAATATTAAGTGAATGTCCTGTGATTAATAATAAAAATACAGATCCTAGTGCTCCGAAAGGAACAGAAGCCATAATAATAAATGGAGCAATATAAGATTCAAATTGAGCGGCCATTAAAGCATACACAACAAAAATAGAAACAGCAAAAGCTCCTAAAAGAGCAAGCATACTTTCTTGTGTATCTTCAAAATCGCCTTTGAAAACTACACGAACTCCTGACGGTAAGAATATTTTTTCAGCAATCTGTGCCTGAATCGCAGCAACAGCACCAGTAAGATCTTTTGCATAAACACCACTAGTACCAGCTTTTATCTTAATCACACGAACAGAATCCTCACGTTTAATCTCAGCAGGGCCTATTCTTTGAGTTGCTTCAACAAGAGTTCTAAAAGGAACCACTGAATTATCTGCAGTTGGAATATTGAGATTTAAAAGAGAATCAATAGATGTTCTATCTTCACCACGTACTTGTACACGGACATCAATGTCATTTCCTGTAGGACTAAGAACACGAGTAGCTACTCTCCCTCCAAATGCTGTACGGATCATATTAAATAGTGCTAGAGGTGTGAGTCCTGCTTTTGCAAGGGCAACACGGTCTGGTTTTAAGGAGATTTCAGGAACACCACCATCAGATTCATCTCGAGGATTTTCAATACCTTCAATATTACCTAATATAGTTAGTATTTGTTCAGATACTTTTCTAGAAATTTCAAGATCATTACCTTGAATTTGGATATCAATAGGTTCACCACCAGATCCACCACCAAACCCACCGCCGATTCTAATATTATTTTTCACAGGATATTGAGCCAATATAGGTCTAATTCTTAAAACAATATCGTCTAAGGTTTCTGTGCGTTCTGATCGAGAAATAAGCGTGATATTCAATTCAGATGTATGTTCTTGAATAGCTCCAAAAAATCCCTTAGTATCTTTAACCTGTAAACCAATAAGTTTGAGATTTTTATCACCAATTTCTTCTCTAATTCTACCCATAATATCACGTGACATTGCTTCGTTATAGCTAACTCGAGATCCAAGAGGATATTTGAGTGTTATTCTAAGACGTCCGTCATCAGAGACAGGCATATATTCTTTGGGAGTAATAGAAGCAAGAAGCATTAATAGTACAATAGCTCCAGACATTCCACCATAGATAACTAATTTTTTATTAAGAATACACCATTCCAAAATATTACGATAAAAAATATCAATCTTAAATAGAATTTTTTCATTGAATTTCATGTTTTGAGTCATTTTGTCAATTTCAGCAGCACTTTCATGTCCTTTTGTATCAATATTATCTGATCCAAAAGCTGTCAGTGAAACCTCTTTGATCAAAATAGAGCAGAGCATAGGTACTAGAGTCACAGAAACTACTAAAGATGCTAAAAGACCAACAACAACCGTAATAACAAGATCTTTAAAGAGTTCGGCCACTAATCCTTCGACCAATAAAATTGGAGCAAACACAGCAATAGTCGTTAGAGTCGAAGCAGTAATAGCCAACATGACTTCCTTTGCACCTCTAATGGATGCTTCAACAGAAGAATTACCTTCCGACTTATGTCGGAAGATATTTTCAAGCACCACAATAGATGAGTCGACCATCATCCCGATAGCTAAGGTCAAACCCGCCATAGAGATAATGTTAAAGCTGGTATCAAAAGCAAACATAGCAATAAATGTAGCAATAATTGATGTTGGAATAGAAAGCCCAATAACTAATAAAGAACGTACATCCCAGAGATAAAAGAAAATCACTAATAGAGCAAAGAGTCCACCTTGCAAACCAGAGCTAGAAACACTAGAAATAGAATCTTTAATATTGTTTGCTGTGTTATACATTTCTGAGATAACCACAGAAGTTGGAAGAGACTTTTTGAGTTCAAGAAGTTTTTTTTGAACTCTTTCTTCTACATCAACGGTATTTGCTCCAGAAGATTTGACAATTTCAACAACAACAGCACCACGACCTTTTTTGTTAGAACTCTCATCTTCAATCCCTGGTCCTGTTACAAACATAAGAGAGTTATCTTCACTACCACCATAAATAATATCGGCAATATCTTTTAAAAAGATTGGGGTACCATCTCTGTAGGTAATTACAATATTACGAAAATCATCCAATGTTTTGAGTTCACCATCTGTACGCACACCAAATTTTTTCACACCTTGGTACACATAACCACCGGCGATAGATATATCATTAGCAGCAACAATCTGAGCAACAGTTTCAGCATCGATGTTATATGCTTGAAGACGGTTTTGGAATAGCTCAATCTGGACTTCCGTTTCCAGACCACCTGACACATCAACCTGACCAACTCCCGGCACTTGTTCTAATGATTTTTTAATTTGGTTTTCTGCAATTTCATAAGCAGTTGCAAGATCATCAATACCTGAGATCAATAACCCAATCACAGGAATCATATCAGTAGAAAATTTTAAAATTCGTGAAGCATCTGCATCATCAGGTAAACGATTACGTACTAAGTCAATCTTTTCACGCACATTAAACATAGCTGTATCAAGGTTAATACCCCATTTAAAATTAAGTCGAATAGCTGAATTTCCTTCCATAGATTCAGAGCTGATTTCATCAAGATCTTCTACAGTAGAAAGTGCATCTTCCAGAGGACGCGTTACAGAGACCTCGACTTCTTCGGGACCCGCTCCTGTATAGTCAGTACTTACAGTAATAACAGGATTATCAATATCCGGCAAAAAGTCCACAGGTAAATTAAAACTTGCATAAAGTCCAATAAACATCACAATCATAAGTATCATGGACATAGCAATAGGTTTTTTCACCGAAGTTTCTATAATAGACATGTTTTATTCTCCATCTTCATAGTCATTCTTCTTTTTATTAAATAAGAGAATACTAGTTAGAATTTGCAGTTTCGGTTTGAGTTTCAAGGTTAGTTTCGGTAAGAATTTTAGTGTTGTTGGTAGGATTATCTTGAGGAATAGAAGAAGTGGTGTCTTCTTGAGCGTCTTCTCGAATAACTTGAATAGTAACACCTTCACTAAGATATTCTCTACCAAATACGATTACTTCTTCACCTTCTTCAAGACCTTCTGAGATTGCAATTTGATCACGATATTGAAGAGCAATTGTTACAGGTCTTAAGACAGCACGGCCGTCCTGATTAACAAAAACAGCTGGAAGCCCTTCTTTTGTTTTCGTCACAGAAGATTCTGGAAATACAAAAACATTAGTTGCTTCTTCAACAAACACAAAACTTTCAGCAAAAATTCCAGAAAAGAGATCATGATCTTTATTTGGAATAGTTGCTCTGACGGTAAGAGAGCGAGTAGCAGGATTGAGAGAAAGATCTCTACGAATAATTTTTCCTTCAAAAATACGATCTGGAATAGAGCGACTTTTAAAATAAACAAGCTGACCTACTTTTACTTCTGGTGCAAGATTTTCAGGGACTTGGATTAATGCTTCAAGACGATCAATATTTCCTACTACAGCAACAGATGTTCCTACAGTAACATCAGCGCCTTCTGACACCAAAATACGTGTTACCACTCCAGACACAGGACTAAGAACAGGTGCTGCGGCATAACGTGCACCAACCTCAAAACGATCAATAGACACCACTGGTTGGCTACGGCGTACAGACTCGCCTTCAAGACGGTTAAATCGTAAAACTTTACCAGTCACAGGGGAAGTAAGCTCTACTTCATTTTCTGCTTTAATCTCACCATAAAGATCCAAGAATTTTTTCAAGGAATTTGCTTTAGCAGATCGAACTAAAACGGTGGTTTTTAAGTTATTTTCTCGTTTTGTATTTTTATTCGAAGATTTATTACGGAAAAATAATATTCCTCCTACTAAAAAAACAGCAATAAGAATGATAAGTTTTTTCTTTGTCATCGAGACGTCTCCTTAAAATTGGTGAGCCAATGGTGGATTATTTAATTTATTCGCTAATATTGATTTTTTCAACTTCTTCTATAAATAATGATAGATTATTAATCATCGCTTGTAAAAATAATTTAGCACGAAATTCATTATATACTGCTGAAACAAGCTGACTACGAGCATTGTTGTAATCTGTTTGTGTTTGATTAAGCTCTATTAAAGAAATTCTACCACTACGGTACTGCTCTTTAGCAATGTCAAAGGCTCGTTTTGATTGAGTTTCACTAATTTGAAGTGCTTCAACACTCTTATTTAATTCTCTAATTGTTAATAAATTACTTTTTACATCAATAATTTTTTGTTGCTCAGCATCAAGCAAAGCAAACTCTGCTTTTTTAATTTGTTCATTAGCAGATTTCACCTTAGAAGCAACACCTGTTCCTGGTATCCATTCTAAAATAGGTACTCTTAGTGCCGCTCCAAAACTATAGGAACCCTCATATTTAGCCCTACTAAAATCAGAAATTGGAGTATTAGCTCCATAATTAGGATTATAATTAAAGCTAAGATCGATCTTAGGCATTCTGATTGAGTTTTGTTGACCTTTATGATTTTTTGCATTTTTGAATGCTGTACGTAATTGATCTAAAGCAGAATCATTAGTCAAAACAAAATTTAATGACTCTTCCTCATCAAAAGCTGAGAAGATAATGTTTGTTACCGAGAAAAGATCTCCTTCCAATAAAAGAAATTCATCAGATTTTTCTTTCCAACCAACGTAACGATAAAAATCTTCTTGAGAAACTAAACGACTTTTTTCAGCACGATAATAATCTGGTTGTGCTGAAAAAAATTGTGACTTTGCTTGTGCAACATCATAATCAGAAACGCGCCCATTTCGAAAATTAATCTCAGCAAGTGCTAATTGATCTTTTAATTGTTTAAGACGATCAACAGCTAATTGAACTTCTTCTTGTTTGAGAATTTGATCATAATAACGGACTACTGACTCAAAGATCGCTTCTCTAATTTGATTAGTATACAGGTTTTTAGCACTAAGATAATTTTCTTTAGCAATTTTATGAGCAAATACCGTACCAAAACCATTAAACACTGTTTTAGATAAAGTAACTGAAGGAAGCACAAAGTTCATAAATAAACCTTGATCTGAAAGAGGTCTCACTCCAGTACTACTTGAAGACCCAAAATAATCAGTCAAAGAAAGACCAACTGTTGTAGATAATTCAGGCACATAAAAATCTTGGATAGAACCAACATACAATGCTTTTGCACTATCAAGCTCTTTTTTTGACTGAGCAAGTTCCATATTATTTTGTATTGCTAATTCAATAACATTGGATAAAGACAGTTGATTAGTTTGGGATGCCTTAGAAAATGCTACAGGTTCTTCTTTTTTAAGAAGGGTATCTAAATCTTCAAGCTCTGCATTCAAAAACAAACTGCTTGGTAGATCCTGAGAAAAAGCAAGTCCGTTAAAAAAAATAAAAGCTAGAACAATTCTTATTAACATTTTTTTCTCCTGAAATTTCATACAATAATACCTATATGATTTTATTATATCTATTTAAGTATAATATTTTTATAGTTTTTAACTATTTTTGTCTATAATGATCGGTAACAATCTGTATAAAGTTCAATCCTCGATCGACATAAGATTCATATTCATCAAAAGAAGCACCGCCTGGAGATAATAAAATCACATCCCCTTCTTCTGCAGCATTCATAGCCTCAAAAACCGCTTCTCTCATTGTTGGGTAGACAACACCCTTATTCCATGTTTGTTGAAAATAGTTAGCCATTTCTCCAAATAAAAATATTTTTTTAGTAGAGCGGTGTACCAATATCTTAAGTTCCTCAAAGGACGCACCTTTGGATTGTCCTCCAGCAACAAGAATAAGAGGCTTATCAAAGGATTCTAAAGCAAGACGCATTGCTTGAGGGGTGGTAGCCTTGGAGTCATTATAAAAAGAAATCCCCTCATAAGTACCAATATATTGTAATCGATGACTAACTCCTTGAAATTCTTCTAATGATTTTTTAATACTATCATCAGAAATATTCAAAGCTTTTGCTGCTAAAACAATTAGTAAAGCATTTAGAATATTATGTTTTCCTTTAACTTTCAAACAAGATAAATCAAAAAAACACTCATCCCCATAATATATAAACCCATTATCATAGAAGCAATCAGATTTTTGACAATAAGAAAAATATTTTTTAGAGACAGGATATAAAATAGGATCTAACACACTTAATTGATCTTCTGCATTTAATAATGCTAAATCACTGTGTGTTTGATTTTTAAAGATATTTTTTTTTGTTAAAGCGTATTCTGCCATTCCAGAATAGCGATCAATATGATCTTCGCTAATATTGGTTAACAATGTGATTTGAGGATGAAATGTAGAAATTGATTCTAATTGAAAACTAGAAAGTTCAATAATAAAGATATGATTTTGATACTCTTCATTACTAAAATCAAAAATAGGAGTACCAATATTTCCAGCTAAAACAATCTTTTGTTCTCGGGAAACTACATCTCCAAGCCAAGTAGTAACAGTAGTTTTACCATCTGTTCCTGTAATAGCAATATATTTTCGATGTGGGAAAGTACGATAAAAAAACTCAATATCATTTAAAACTTCCACTCCACGTCTCAAAGCATCTTGAATAATAGGTATAGAGCGTGGAACTCCAGGACTTAAAAAAATCTGAGTAATATGATATTTATCTAATAAAGAAATATCTTGATTCCCTAATTCATCAAGTACTTCTCCATAACAACGAAGCTCTGCCAAGAGAGCTTTTTTTTCAGGATTAGAAATACGATCAGCAGCAACAATAGTATTGTTTTTTAACAAATACTTTGCCAAAGAAAAAGACGTACGATTAGTAAATCCTAATATGAGGATCATAATCACCTATATTTTTTATCTATATACTAAAATAGTATATATTGTATTATAAATTATTAGAAAAATCAATAATATATACGTTAAAATTAGCTAAAAATTCTTGATTTTTAGGCTAAGCTACCTTATACTAAAAATACTAAAAAAAATAAGTTTTGGGAATAGTTATGTCTAAGAAAATGATTTTAGTTATTGACGATGAAGAAAATATCAGAAACGGTCTTGTACTAAGCCTCAAAAGTGAAGGGTATAATGTCCAAAGTGCTAAAAATGCAGCCAATGGTTTAGAAAAAATTAATTTATTTCAACCTGATGCTGTTATTTGTGATGTCAAAATGCCTGATATGAACGGTCTTGAATTACTCCAAAAATCTAGATCAAAACATTCTCAGATCCCTATTATTATGCTTACAGGACATGCAGGATTGGATGATGCAATCTATGCGATGAAACTGGGTGCTTATGATTTTTTAACAAAACCTGTTCATTTAGATAAGTTATTCCCTATTATTGCAAGAGCTATTAGTGATTATCAATCATCTCCTATTCACGAAGAATTAAGTTCTAAAAAAATTTCAGAAGAACAAGAACAAATAGTCTTAGGAAAATCGCCTAAAACACAAAGTTTAGTCGAAAAAGCAACTCAGATTGCCCCTAGCAATGCTACAGTACTATTACTTGGTGAAAGTGGGGTCGGAAAAGAAATATTTGCTTCAATGATTCACTCAAAAAGTAAACGTGCTCAAAATACTTTTATCAAAGTTCATTGTGCAGCTCTGCCTGAAACTCTTCTTGAAAGCGAGTTATTTGGGCATGAAAAAGGTGCTTTTACTGGTGCTTTAAACAAAAGAAAAGGACGCTTTGAACGCGCTGATGGGGGGACAATTCTTCTTGATGAAATCGGAGATATCAGCCCTCAAGTACAAGTAAAACTTCTTCGTGTTCTTCAAGAAAAAGAATTCGAACGTGTTGGTGGTGAAGAAACTATATCCGTCGATATCCGTATCATCGCAGCAACAAATAAAAATCTCTTTGAACTTGTTAAAAAAGGTGAGTTTCGCGAGGATCTTTACTATCGGCTAAATGTAATAGAGCTGATGATACCCCCGCTAAGAGAACGTCAAGAAGATATTGAATTACTAGCAAACACGTTCTTAAAAAAGTTTTCTGAAAAATATGAAAAAACCACTTCATATTTTTCAGAAGAAGTGATCCAAAAATTTGCTCAATA
>JBOFDR010000028.1:0-2013 GCA_051647205.1 Brevinema sp.
TTCAAGTCCTGTTCTGAGCAACGAGCTTAGCTCGCCCAAATGGGGACAAATCTTTATTTTATAAGGGTTTGTCCTTTTTTTATTTTAAACGAAAAATGCTATAGTGTACAAACAGTGTACAAATAGTGACCACTTATAAAAGCACTTTTTTATAAAATTGTACGTATTAAAAGATTGTTTTTACAATAAATTTTATCACTATCAACCTACCTATACTTTAATCCACTTTAGGAGAATAGAGTATGGGAATCTACCAAAGAAAAGAAACAGGTATTTACTATCTCAAAATTAAAGAAGGTGCTAAATATCGTCGAATTTCTTTATCAACAAAAAATCGTTATGTAGCTGAGCAGTTATATAACGCATATCTTTTGGATAAAGTCCAAAACAAAATCAATTCACAGCCCTTTTATCATCAGCAAGCTTATCAACAAAACACTGTCCAAATACCAATAAATATACCTATACAGCATAATATAGAAAAGACATATTCTGAGTACTTGGAGCTGTGTAAGAACCAAAATTTGAGTAAAGATGTAATTTATGCAAAAACAAGGCTTTTAAGCTATCTAAAAAGTATGAAAATTAAGTTTGTAGATGAAATCAATCAAGATATGATCATAAACTTAGTAAATACGCATAAAACAGAGACAGCAAATAAACACCTAAGAAATCTAAAAGCATTTTTGAATTTCTGCATTAAGAAAAAATACTATAAACGTGATGACTATGAAACACTTGATTTTTTGATGACAAAGCAAAATGTAAGAGAAACAATAATTACAGAAAGTGATTATAAAAAGCTCATCGATAATGCAAATAATGATTTTAGATTATATATGATGACTTTATGGGAGACAGGTTGCCGACCGAATGAGATAACAGGATTAAAAAAATCGGATATAGATTTTGAAAAGGGATCAGTTAAAGTTTATCAAACAAAAACAAAGAAGTACAAGACTGTTTATCTTACTGATTTGTTATTGAAAGAGTTTGAAAAAATAGAAAGGGAACGAATGTTTCATGGATATGATAAAGCAAAATCGTATTATGGGAGAATATTTAAGAAATTAAGAGATGAGCTTGGAATGAATACAGAGTATTGTCTTTATGCTTTTCGGCATAGCTTTGGGACGAGAATTTTGAATAAAACGAAAGATATTCATTTAGTATCAAAGTTACTCGGACATTCAGATATTAGTATCACAGCAAAGCATTATATAAATAGAAGTGATGAAGAAATACGAGAAAAATTAATAAATTAAGCTTAAAATGTTATTTCTTGAATTTCTTGAAGAAAAAATGGGATTTTTGAGAAATTAAAATATTTTTAAAATTATTGTGTAATTGCATATATAACAAATTATTAAGAGTTATTTTTCGTGTAATTATCGGAGTTTTTGGAGTTAAATCATAGGGGTTTTTGAAAAGTGCCAAAACAAAGTAGATATCAAAAGAATTTTCCTGAATTGATATACGAGTGCATTGTAGATAAGTTGATGTACTTAAAAGATATAGCAAAAATAATGAATGTTAATTATGATACCTTAAATGAGTGGTTAAAAATTGATAGTCAATATTTCAAATCCGAGTTATCCGAGTCGTATTTTAGAGCTTTGGAAGACAAACAACAAAGAATTATAGAGAAAATACAAGAACAGCTCTATAAAACGGCTTGGGGATATGACAGAAGAAGAAATTGATGCAGAGATAGCAAGATTAGAAGAATTAGATAATAGACAAAAAATGTATGAAGATACCAATAAAAAGACTCCGATATAGTATATAAATATGTACTTATCGGAGTTGAATTATGCAAGAGAAAAATAATCACAGTGAATATACTAAATATTTAAAAGCTCATTTTGAAAAATTACTTATAGAAAGAGAATTTTATGTAGTTTTTGTAGATTCAGGTAACAACGAAATAATAGATGAAGAATTTAATAAGAGTTTTGATGACTACCTTTATTTTTTAATACTAATGTTATATTTTGAAATACCTAGTTTTTA
>JBOFDR010000029.1:0-10963 GCA_051647205.1 Brevinema sp.
GTTGCTCTGTTAAAGGGGGGATACTTATTCTTAATATTTTACCATCATTTGTAACAGAGAAATCAAGTCCTGTGTTATGAATTCCTTTTTCGATATCTTTTAAAAGCCCTTTATCCCAAGGTTCTATTACGATTTGATGAGCATCTGGAGTGGATAATGCAGCAGCCTGTTTAACTGTCATCATTTGACCATAGGCTTCAAACGAAATATCTTCTACCATGATAATACTTGCACGACCAGCTTTTAGTCTACTAAACTCATCTTTTAAAAATTTGATTGCTTTATCCATGCTTTCTTGAGCTTCTTGTTTAAAAGAAAGATATTCTGAAGTCATAAATTGTTCTCCTAACAATAGATTAATTATCATATATTTTACTGTGTATTTACAAAATAGTCAATAATTTTTAAATCTTTGGAGATATGGTAGATAAATAAAAGCCTTAAAAGAGTTTCTAATAAGGCTTTTTAATAAATTATGAATTGAGATATAGGGTTAATTGTTGTTCTTTAGCGATCTTTTTTAGATATAATAGAGCTTGTTTTTCGAGTTGTCTGATACGCTCTTTTGTCAATCCGAGTTCTTTTCCTATTTTAGATAAAGACATTTTATCGTTACCGTCTAAACCAAATCGCTTTTTTAAAATTACTTGCTCTCGTTCAGCAAGGTGTTTCAAAAGAGAGTTCAGATTGGTACTTAATGAATCTGTGATCAGACTCTGTTCAGGTGTGTGTGATGAATGATCAATGTCATAATTACAATAATTATTCTCTGCATTTTCCATAAGGAGGTATTCAATAGAAGTATGACCATTGGATGTTTCGATAATACGCTGGACTTCTGTTGGTGAAATACCTATTTCTTCAGAGATATCACTATGAGAAGGATGTTTACCATGCTCTTTACTATGAGAGTCAATAAAATGATTGATTTTGAAAAGATCATTAGTACGATTCATAGGAAGGCGAATCATCCGTGATTTTTCAGAGATTGCTTTCATAATAGATTGTTTAATCCACCAAACAGCATAAGAAATAAAATGATATCCGAGTTTGTGATTAAATTTATCTACAGACACAATCAATCCTAAATTACCTTCATTAATCAAATCTGATAAAGAAAGTGAATTTCCTTGATACTTTTTTGCTACCGAAACTACAAATCTTAAATTAGATATAATAAGTTTTTGTTTTGCTTTTTCACAATGAGGACAAAGATGATGCTCTTGTTTTTCTTGAATTTTAGGCTGGCAACATTCACCAAATGTATGAGTTAGCTCTTGCTCTTCTTCTCTTGTCAGTAGAGGTATTCTATCAATTTCTTTAAGATAAACACTGATTGTATTCATGGAAATCGGTGACTCTAAGTATGAACTCATTATAAGCTCCTTTAATATCTTAATTATCTTATCTATATTGAATTACTTGCTACGTATTTAATTTTCGACATAAAAGCTTTAATTCTTTATGAAAATCATCGTAATTTATTTTATTAACGTTAAATAGGTCGTTGATCTTGCAAAAATTGAGATAATTAAATATAATAAGCCAATTGACGAGTGTCAAAAAAAGATTGATTTTTTGGAGAAAAAATGATTGTAGGTCTCGGAACAGATATTATTGAGGTATCTCGTATTGAAGAATTCATCAATGAACATTCTCATGAACGTCTTCAACGTATTTTTACTATTGAAGAAAGAGATTATGCTTTTTCATCAACTAATACCTATCAACGTTTTGCAGCTCGTTTTGCAGTGAAAGAAGCTTTTTTTAAAGCATTTGGTTCTGGGAATTTTTTTGAGATAGAACTTTGTCACGATTCCAATAAAAAACCTTATATCAATCTTCTTGGTGAAACCAAAGAAAAATGGATCGCAAAAGGATCTCCAAATATTAGTGTTACCTTATCTCACACCAAATTTTATGCTACTGCAACTGTTATTTTAGAATCTTTAACAAAAAGTATATAGTAAAGATAAAGCTATAAATTTTTTGTTTATATGTAGGATAAAAGTTCTTTTGCCGAATCAATAAAAATCGTTGCCCCTACCTCTGCCAGCTCTTTTTTACTACGATATCCCCATGTTACAGCAATAGGTGTTACTCCAGCTGCAATAGCTGTATGAATATCTGTATCTCCATCTCCCACAAAAGCAATATCTTTTTTTTCTAATTTAAAAGATTTAATGATTTCGATTGTGGATGTGGGATTTGGTTTGAGAGGGTAGTTAGTTCGGCCCCCAATAACCATATTAAAATCCCATTTGGGCACTAAAAATTCAACAAATTCTTTTAAAAAAGCTTCTGGTTTATTTGATAATATTGCCATAGGAATCTTGTTTAATGCAAGATCATCCAACATCTCTGCTACCCCACCAAATAACCTAGCATTATCCTTCCAATGCTCAGCATAATATCCTGCCATTAGTTCTAGCGATCGTCCGACTATTTTTTTGTTGCTACGGTATTTTTCTGGTAACGTATCTACTACTAAACGATCTATACCAAAACCGATCCGTTGACGAACCTGATCTATGCTCAGAATTGGAAAATTTTGGGAAGACATAGCATAGTTAACTGCGCTAGCAAGATCGTCCAAAGAATCTGCTAATGTCCCGTCAAAATCAAAAATAAATGCTTTAAATTTTATCATATTTCCTCTAATATTATAAATGATATTGCTCCGCTAATTGTTTTAAACGCTGATTATTAGGAACAAGAGAGATGCCTTCTTGGATGATTTCTTTAGTTTTTTTAATATTTTTTTTAGAGGCATACTCATATGCTAGTTTTTCATAAAGAATCCCCATATTATAAATAACCTGACGATCTTTTTTGAAGTGAAAGCTTTCTTTATAAAATTTTAGAGCATTATTCAGATCATCTTTTTTTAAATAATGTTGTGCTGAGTTTACAGCATATACAAATCCATTTTGCTTTACAAGAGGAATAGCTCCAAAAATATTTTTAGCATCAAGCATCGTATTAATCGATTCTTGAAAACTATTTTTATCAAATAACGCACGAGCAATTTCTGAATAATAAAATGCTAAAGATTCATTTATGAGCTCTTTAGGAAGCTGTTGGATTTCTTGAATAAGATTAATATTTTTTTTAGTAGGATCTGTAGCCGTATCAAGACTATCTTTAATTCGCACATAAGCATATTCTTTTACCAGATCTTTGGTAGATGCGTCTGAAGGATATTTGTAAAGAAGTTGTGTAAGATTGTTTTTCGCATTGCTAAAATTTTTGCTATTTCTCATCGCAAAAATTGTCTCATTAATTAATTTCATTTTTTCTAATTTATTAAAGCTATTTGAATCCAAATAAGGTTTGGCACCTTGAAGGAGATCGTTTATTTTTTCAGAGGGTGAATCCGTCTCAATCATCTTCTCAATCACAATACCAAGCCCTTTAAGATAATTTCCTTTTAAATTAGCAAATAACGGATAGCGACTCAGACCCTCTTCAAGGATAGATAATGTTTTTAAATAAACATCAAGTGCTTGATGTGGGTTACGATATATGTTATAAGAATAATTAAGGTATCCTATCGATAAATTAGTCTGCTCGCTTGGTGACTCAGCAAGAAACACTTGAGCTTTTAGCATATTTTGGAATGCTTTATTGTGATTATTTTTTTTTGCATCAAAATAAGATCTATTAGAATATAATAAACCAATTGTTTCGTTCCATGATATAACGACTTTCTTTTTAAAATCATTACTATAATCAAATCCTGTTAATTTATGGAATTGATCTTGAGCAGCTTTATTTTCAGAGATAGAAAGACCATCTTTGATTGTGTTTTCTATTTCGGACATATGCCCATCTAATGTTGCTAAAGTATAAACGTGAGTAGGAAGTATGATGGATTTAGCCTCAATACCAAATAGCTTTAGTAATAAATTCATCAGTACTGTTGCTGAAAGACAGTTGAATAATCCTTCTTCAAAAACATCTTTAAGAGTTGTTGCTGAAAGTCGATATTTAATAAATACATGTGTATGAAGATAATCTCCGATAGCAATAGCGATTTGTCTTTGAGTGGTGTTAAAAGGGAGTGATTCTTGAATTTCATTTTTCCAACGCATGATTTCAGAGCCGTAGAGAGAAAATAACTCAGGTTCTACTCCACTTGCAATAAGACTTACTTCTATATCCGATGCAGAAGAGATATCATTAAACAAAAGATCTTCATAATGATTATCTACTTCTATAAATTCTGATCGAAAACTAAAAATAGGCGAGACAGTTAATTGTAATAGGACAAATAAAGCTAAAAATTTATTCGTAAGGGATAACATAGTCTCTCTCCTCTGCTTTTTTTTCTTCTATTATTAACGATATTGACAAGTTCTCTGCTTGAAAAATTTCTTCAATATTTTGTTCTAAAGGGATATCTTCTATTAATATTGGTTGGGAATATTTACGATTCTTTTTAAGACAAACTAAAGATAATATTTCTATTATAGTTGCTATCAAAATTCCTATCATTGTTGCTATAGGTATAAACATTCCAATCGTTGTTGATATAATACCTACGATAGATAGGATACTATGTTTTTCTGTTCGTAAACCTTGAAAGATAAAATAACTAATCAGCATAAAAAGACATATTATATGATATAATAAAGGGCTAGATACCAATATGTAATAAAAACTTATGCTCCAGTACACAGCAAAGATTAGTTTTTGAAATTCATTTTCTTCATCGCCAAATAATAGAGCAAGTACATACATAGTCATTCCAAAAAAAGAATAAGGTAGAAAATAATCTTGATGATTGAAAACAATGGGAGATAAAGATAAGATGAGTCCTAATATTTTAAAAAAATGCATAAGAATCCTTTTTATTGAAGAAGAGAATTTGAAAATATGTTATACTCTAATATAATATAGCATATTTTCATCTTTTTCACAATACAATTACTGATCAATTCATTAGCTCTTTTGTTTTATATCTCTTAGTTATAGATATTTTTTTGAGTAAATTTACTTGCTATGTTATAATATATTTAATAATATTGAAAGAGGTATGAAATGCAGATTAAATTATTATTTATTTCTCCAGATTCGGAAGGAAGTTGTGAGTATGGTGCTAGAATTTGTTATGATTCTAATGATAAAATCACCGAAACAAGTCGTGAAAAATTCCTTCCCAATCTTCTTAAATCAGGTCATACCTCTGTATTTGAGCATAGTTCTGCTAGTTTTCATATTCAAGAGATTAGCCGTGCTGCTTCTCATCAAATTGTAAGACATCGACACAGTTCTTTTAGTCAACGCTCTCAGCGTTATGTAAATGAACAAGATTTTAATTTTGTTACTCCATCAAGAATTACTGAAAATCCTGAGGCTCATGAATTATATAAAAAAGTGATGAATGATATTAATCATTATTATCATCAATTAATCGAATTGGGAATAAAAAAAGAAGATGCTCGTTTTATTATGCCTAATGCTGCTGAAACAGAGCTTGTCATGACAGCAAACTTTAGAGAATGGCTACATGTTATTGATATGCGTGTTTCAAGAGGTGCTCAGTGGGAGATCAGAAAGTTAACAACTTTAATATGGAAAGAATTATATAACCATGCTCCTAATATTTTTGGGATGACGTATTTTGAAAACTGGAGTAAAGATTCTGAATTTAAAAAACAAATTTTTGAAGAGCAAATTGTTCTTTAGATGAATCTCTTTGAATCAGAGCCTCTATCCTATCGAATGGTACCACAAACACTTGATGAATATGAAGGGCAGCCACATTTGATTGGTGAACATCGACCAATCAACACAATGATCAAAAACAAAATTGTCCAATCAATGATTTTTTATGGAGCACCTGCTTCTGGTAAGACTGGTTTGGCTCGTTTGATTGCTAAATGTATCGAGGCAGAATATTTTAGTCTTAACGCTCTTACCTTAAGTAGTGAAGATATTCGAGATATTCATCATAAAGCTACTCTTAATAGAGAAAGACATCAAAAAACAGTGCTTTTTATTGACGAAATTCATCGTCTTACCAAACCTAAACAAGATGCTTTTTTATCATCATTAGAGTCTGGTTTGATTATTTTAATTGGGGCAACAACAGAAAATCCTTATTTCTCACTCAATCCTGCTCTTAGATCTAGGGTGCTTATTTTTGAATTTTTTACACTCAATCAAACAGAAAAAAAACGTATTTTAGAAAGGGCTCTTACTAAAGACCCTTTAATTATTCAGCTACAGATTTCAATGACTGATGAGGCTAAAGATTTTTTGATTGCACATTCGTCAGATCCAAGACATATGCTTAATATTCTTGAAACAGCTACTTTTTCTCTTCCTGTTGGATCTACTTTATTAACCAATCAACATCTACAGTCTGTTATGCAAAAAACAGATACTCATTATGATAGTAAAGATATGCACTATGATGTGATCTCTGCTTTTATCAAGAGCATTCGTGGAAGTGATCCTGATGCAAGTTTATACTATCTTGCATGGATGATTCATTCTGGTGAGGATTCACGATTTATTTTCCGTCGTTTGATGATTTCTGCGGTGGAGGACGTTGGTATGGCATTTCCTGAAGCGATTAATGTTGTGGTGGCTTGTGCAAATGCCTTTGAAATAGTAGGTTTGCCAGAAGGTATTTTGCATTTGTCTCATGCTACCTTATATTTGGCAAATCTTCCTAAAAGTAATACAGTTCTATCTATCTATGATGCGTTAAATGATATTAAAAATGGAAATTTAATGTCAGTTCCCGACTATTTAAGAGATCAGGCTCATTTTAGTCAAGATAAAAAAAATGCTTCTAAATATTTGTATCCTCATGACTACCCATCTCATTTTATCAAACAATCCTATACTTCAAAACCTATTTCTTATTATCATCCTAGTGAACAAGGTTTTGAAAAAAAGATCAGCGAACGATGGAAGCGTCTTTGGAAAAAATAAAAACATTATTTATTATTGAGGATCTACTATGGAAATAAAAATTTATTTTATGATGTTAGTATTATTGTTTGTGATTGCTTGTGAAAAATCAGTTTCTGTTACCGAGGTGTGGCTTGATGAATATACAAGTATCCTTGAGGAGACACTTGTATTAACAGAGCAAACACCAATAGAAACTTTTAACGACATCAATACACGGATGAATGAAAAAGAAAAAGAATTAGAACGTATCACCAGTAAGCTATCCATGCAACAAAAATTAGAGTTTCTTTCACGTTTTTATGATCTTAAATTACAATATTCTTATAATATTAGTCGTTAACATGCAAATAATAATAAAATGCCTTTTATTATTACTAATGACGATTAATGGCAACCGTGTATTTGCCAAATCTGATATTCTAAAAGAAGTTGATAATATGCATCGTGATCAAAAAGAAAAATTTTTAGATTATTATGATCTTCGTATTAAAAAAGAAGAAGAATCTTATGATAAACGTATTCTCAGTCAACAAAATCCAAAAATGCAACCATCCTGTTTCTCTGAGATTCAAAAAATTTATGAGGATTTTCTCTCTAACAAGTATCTTTTAAAACGATCTTTTGATGATACATATTCAAAGATGCGTCAAAAAGCTGTTGAAGCTTCTAATAAATTGAAAAATAATATTTCTGATCAAAGCTTATTTTCTTTATATCACAAACAAGAAAGAGCATGGGATGAGCTGTATGATTTTGAGCAAAGCTACCGCAGACAACAGATTGATCTATATGATCAATCAATGGCAAAAGCCCGAGCAATAAAACAAAGATGGCTTAATACTTTAAAATAAAAATTAATAAAAAACATCCTATTAAAGGATGTCTTTTATTATTTCAAGAGATGTTTTACTTTCCAAATTTCTTCCGCATATTCTTTAATGGTACGATCTGAAGAAAATTTACCACATTTTGCAATATTATGTAGCATGATTTTTGCCCATTTTTCTTTGTCACGATAAAGAATATCAATCTTTTGTTGAGCATCAAGATATGAAGAAAAGTCTTTTAGTAAGTAATATGTGTCAGCGTGCTTTCCTTCTACACCATAGACTAGTGAGTTGAAAATATCTTGAAATAGATAAGGATTTTCTCCAAAAGTAAAGGTCTGATCCATCAGACTGTCTAGGACTTGTTTAAGTTTAGGATTTTGCTGATAGTATTCGATGGCGTGATATTCACCAGAGGAGTCAAAGTTTTTAATTTCTTCTGCTGTTAGACCAAAAATGATACAATTATCTTCTCCTACTTCCTCTAAAATCTCGATATTTGCACCGTCTAATGTTCCAAGCGTCATCGCACCATTTGCAATAAATTTCATATTTCCAGTGCCAGAAGCTTCTTTACCTGAGGTAGAAATTTGTTCACTAATATCTGAGGCTGGGAAGATACGCTCTGCAATCGAAACTTGATAATTTGGGATAAAGACTACTTTGATTTTTTTATTAGTATAGGGATTGTTGTTAACTACTTGAGCGACATTGTTGATGAGTTTGATGATTAACTTAGCCATTCGATAACCAGAAGCTGCTTTTGCTGCAAAAATAAATGTTCGAGGATGAATATCAAGGTTAGGATTGATCTGTAGTTCATGATATAAATAAATAATATGAAGGATATTTAATAACTGTCTTTTGTACTCATGTAGTCTTTTAATCTGAACATCGAAAATCGAATTAGAGTCGACTTCGACACCTGTCCATTCCTTAATATATCGTGTAAGATCTTTTTTATTTTCCTTTTTAATCTCAAGTAATTCGTTTAGGAAAATAGTATCATTTTCAAATTCCAGTAGTTTTTGAAGATCTTCAAGATTATATTGCCATGAGTCTCCTATTTTTTTATTGATTAATTTTGTGAGACGAGGATTTGATCTGATGATCCAACGTCTTGGTGAGATTCCATTGGTTTTATTTGTGAATTTTTCTGGAAATATTGTATACCAGTCTTTAAGGGCATCTGTTTTGAGGATTTCTGTATGGAGCTTTGCAACACCATTGATTTTTTGTGACCCAATAATGGCAAGATGTGCCATGTGTATATCTCCATGAGATAATATTGAAATGCGATTAGCTATTTCGCTATCATTAGGATATTTTTCATGGATTTGTTTTAAAAATCTCCGATTAATTTCTTCAACAATTTGGTAAATTCTTGGAAGGAGTACTCGGAACATCTCAATATTCCATTTTTCTTGAGCCTCTGCAAGTACGGTATGATTGGTATAATTAAAAATGTGAGTTACCATATCCCATGCTGTATCCCAATCGATATGCTTTTCATCCAATAGGATCCTCATTAATTCAGGAATAGCCAATACAGGATGTGTATCATTTAATTGAATAGCGATTTTTTCAGGAAGTAAATACCAACTATCTTCTCCATATTGATAGATAAATTTTTTAATAATATCTTGAACCGTTGCAGAGGATAAAAAATACTCCTGACGAAGACGTAGCTCTTTTCCATTGGCTGAATGATCATTAGGATAAAGGACGCGTGAAATATGAGAAGCAGCATTTTGATTAGCGATAGCTTTTTCATACTCACCTCGATTAAACGCACAGATATCAAATGGTTCAGGAGCTTTGGCTTTCCATAGTCTTAAAGTATTGATGTGTTTATTTTTAAATCCAACAATAGGCATATCATAAGGGATAGCGATTACTGTTTCTGTATCTTGTAGACGAAATTCTACTCTACCTGATGTGCCAATATAATTATCAACGATCCCTCTAAAATGGACACTTACAGCAAAATTATCACGCCTAATTTCCCAAGGATCCATCTCTTCTGACCAGTTATCAGGTTTTTCAATTTGGTAGCCATTTTCGATTTTTTGAGCAAACATACCATATTTATAACGGATTCCATAGCCATGCCCTAAGATCTGTAGGCTTGCCATAGAGTCTAAAAAACAAGCAGCTAATCGCCCTAAGCCTCCATTACCGAGACCAGGATCTAACTCTTGATCTTCGATTAAATTAATATCTATTCCAAATTCTTCTAATAATTCTGTAACTGCTTCGTTGACACTAAAGTTCATAAGATTATTTCCAAGTGATCTCCCCATCAAAAATTCAGCTGATAGATAATAGATTTGTTTTTGATCAGAGTTGGATGCTAGTGTCTTGGTATTTACCCAAGCATCAGTAATATACACCATTATAGCACCACTTACTGCTCTATAGATTTCGTCTGGAGATGCTTCTTTAGGGGTTTTGCCAGTATTTTCTTTAATATTAGCAATAATGATTCTTTTTAAGTTTTCTTTATTAAATGGCATATTCATAGATTTTCTCCTAAATTTAAAAAGTGTTCTTACTTATAAAATAAAAATATTTTTAAATAAAATCCACTATTTAGAGTAATTTAAAAAAAATTCTGCAAAGTAACAATTAATTCTTACGATGAGTCTGTAAAAATAAAAAAAAATGCCGAAAATAAATATAGGATTCTTTTTAAATTTTTGTATAAAATTTAAAAAGAAATCAAATACTAATCAAAATGAGGCAGAGATCGTGAGAATTAATCGATTAATTGTTAGAAAAAGTGGCCCGCTTTCACATATTGATATTACTTTTAAAGCTGTTAATGTAGTTCTTGGTGATAATGAACGAGGCAAAACATGTCTGATTAACTGGATTGCTCGTAGTTTATTTGAAAAACCTAGCAAAAATAGTTTTGGCGAATTATGGTCTGATCATCTTGATGAACGAATTCATGTGAATGCACTTGCAGAACCTATCTCATCTGCTTTTGATCCAGATCGTATGAAAAACCTTCTGTTTATCAAAGAATCTGATCTTCATTTTAAATCAAAAACTTTAGAACATAAGCAAATCGATGAATTTTGGGATGAAGAAATTCAAGCTATTTTATATGGACAAGATACAATCTCTGACCAGCTACAACGAAGTTTTTTGGCATCGATGGGAGTTGTTGGTAAAAACCCTTGGCTAAAAAAATTACAAGA
>JBOFDR010000030.1:0-3321 GCA_051647205.1 Brevinema sp.
TGCTATTTGTGAAAGGAAAATTATTTGCAAGTATAGCATTGCTCATATTATGTAGATGTTCGAGTGCTTTTTTAGATGAATCAGGAAAAATGGAAAGATTCCTTATGAATGCAAGTTATAACAAATCTTATTTATCTATTGTATTATCTTGGGATATACAAGAACATGCCGTATCTTATGAGGTGCTTAGAGGGATTTCTCCTCATCATTTGTCAACACTCCACAATAATGTGATCACGACGCAGCTTGAGGATAATCTTGTTATTCCTGGTAAGGAATATTATTATCAGATCAAAGCCTATAGCTCTCAACACAAAATTATTGCTGTATCACAAGTTTCGAGAGGGCTACGTTCTTATTATCCAGAAAATTTAGTAACTGCTCCTGAAGATGTTAAAATATCTCAATCTGAATATAATGATAAAATTGTAATAAAATGGGCTAAAAAAGAAGATTTTGTGTATCGTATTTATCGCTCTCTAGATAAAGATGGCGATTTTAAATCACTTGCATTTGTCTATTCTACCGAATTTAATGATTTTGATGTTTCGATAGATTCAACATTCTATTATAAAATTGCTACGATAGCTTGTGCATCACCAGGAAAGATCGTTGAAAAAGAATACCCTCATATTCTTGAAGGTTCTTTATTACAGTACCCTACAGGTCTCGAAGCCTCTCAAAATGATCTTGATTATGTCGGCAAAATTAAAATTAATTGGGATATAAACCCTAAGGTGTCTTATTATCATATCTGTCGTTCTACTGAATACGATGGTGAGTATAAGATTATTTCTTATTTAGTATCAGGGAATCAGTTTATTGACGATAATCTTCCTTCTTATAAAGAAGAAATCATTAATGGCCGTCCTTCTTATCAAAAATATTTCTATCGTATTCGTGCGATCAGGGATGGTCAACTTTCTTATTTTAGTAAGGTCGCTGTTGGTACTACTCTTGATCCTCTAGATATATTGGAAGCACCAAAAAATCTTTCTCTTCAGCTTGACAAATCTGTCTTTCCTTATCTTTATAAAATATCATGGGATCCTGTTTTAGGAGCAGGATCTTATCAGATATCTTTTCTAGATGATTCCTCAAAATCTCCTATTACCTTATCTAAATCTTCTTTTTCATTACCAGCTCTTGATGTCAATCAAACTCTTAAAATAATGGTACAGGCAATTAATCAAGAGGATTCCTTACTTTTAGGTAAAAAAGAAATTATTTCTTATACCAGACGAACACCTTCTCCACCAATAGATTTAAGAACAACTACAAATCATCGTATTCAGATGACTAATATCAAAGCAGTTCAGGAATCCATAATGATCACAGTAGATAAGAAAGAATTCTTAGTAGGATGTATTACCAAACGATGGGAAATTAAATCTCAAGTAGGAATGGTTAATCTCTCTTGGAAACATCCTCAAGAGCCTGTCGATTATTATCGTATTTATCGTAGTGTTGAAGAAAATGGTACTTATCGATTAATTGGAGAAAGTAAAAATTTGTATTTTAGTGATACTTTTTTTACAGATAAGGAGTATAAACGTACCTACAAAAATGGAAAATCTACTTATCCATTTTATTACTATAAAATCACAACTGTTTTTGCTGGAGAAGAAAGTATGCCTTCCTTTATACAAAAAGGCTCTGCTATTGATCCTGAGGATATTATGCCTCTTCCTAGCTATTTGACAATTCCTTTTCATTGGGCTTCGGGTACAGGTTATGGTGATATGTTTAGTAGTATAACTAAGCAAATAACTGCAGGAAATCACTCTCCGAAAGGAATAGAACAAATAAGTTCTCTAAGTGATCGATTCAATTTTTTATATCTTACTTGGGATACTGTTCCTAAAGCAACAAAATATATTGTGGGATTTTCTAAAGGAAATGATGCTGTGATTTGGAAAGAGAAAAGCAGTACGCAAACATATTTTCGATTTAACAATGAAAACCTTGATGAAGGTACAGGATTGTATAAATTCACTGATTGGCTTAGTTATTCTGCTGACAGTGCTACATTTCAAGTGACAGCCATTTATCAAAAAGATGATTTTTTGATTAGTGGTGATACAATAGGGTTACTTTTTGAGGAACCTGATAAAAAACCCTCTGTCTATTAAAACTTTGTAAGTGAGTAAATAATGAATAAATATAAGTTGCTATTATGTATATTATATAGCTCTTGCTCTGTTTCCGCATTGCAGGATTTGTCTAACAATCAGTTTTCGGTTGTTACCTCTGAAGCTGAAAATAATGGTGTGGCCTTGATCTGGATAGATATGCCACTCTATTCTTTTTACAGAGTTTTTCGTAGTGAGAATCTTTTTGGTGAATACACTCCTATTTCTCAATATATAAAGAAAAATTCTTTTCAAGATTTGAATGTTGTTTTTGGAAAAAAATACTATTATAAAGTACAAGGCTATAATGAACAAAAATATCCTCTTTATTTAACTAAAGAAACTATTGGATACGCTGGTAAAGAAAATTATTTTAGTGCACCAAAAAATCTTAAGGCTTCCCTTGGTCAATATCAAACAAAAATTAAACTTACTTGGGAAACATCACCTGAAGCAAAAAAATATGAAATTCTTAGAAGTGAGGACGGTGAATTTTTTGAATCAATTGCAACCGTCTATTTTAATGAGTATGAGGATCAAGATCTACCGTTAGGTAGTGTCTATTATTATCAGATTAATAGTATTAATAAGGACGGTGTTTTATCATCCAATTCTTCAAAAAAGGCAAAAGGTATTACTTTTGGTGGGGCAGCAAATCTTTTTAGTAAGAGTGGTGAATATCGTGATAAGATTATTCTTTCATGGGATTATATTCCTTTTGTGGATTCTTATTTATTATTTAGATCTGAATCATCAACTACAATAGGTGTTCAAATCGCAAGTCTCAATGATAATGTACTATCTTATGAAGATCGAGATATTGAATCATCTAAAATTTATTATTATACTTTAATTTATCAAAATAGCAGTGCTATTGGTAGAACGGAACCCATTAAAAGTTATTTGAAATCAGAAAATTCTCCAGCTAAAGTTGAAAACATAACAGCGAGTCAAGGCGATTTTGATGATAAAATTATCTTGAGCTGGAAATCTTTAGGAGAGAATATTTCTTATCAGATTTGTCGGTTTAATCCTAAAACTTCGACATGGAAAGAAATTGCTATTTCTATACAAAATACTTATACCGACAGTAATTTTGATCATAAAAGTTATGAATACGAATATCGTATTACTGCAATGAATCCTAGTCTTGGTGAAGTTTCTAACCCTGTTAAAGGATGGCTTCTTA
>JBOFDR010000031.1:0-2047 GCA_051647205.1 Brevinema sp.
AAGTCACTGGTACTAAAGAGAATATTTGGTAAAAAAATAATTTCAAATAATAAAAACTTCTTGTTTCTATTAAGAATATAGGAAGTAAAATCCCAAACAAAAATTCTAAAGTTGAAAATAAAAAGTATTGTATGTAGCTATTTTTGTTCATTAAAAGAACTTAGCATCGGTAAAAATTGATCTACTAATACAATATTTTTATAAAATAATAAATAATCTTGTAGAGATTTAATTTTCTTTTCTAAGATAGGGTCATTTTGTTCACGAGCCTGTTTTAATAATAAAATATCAAGTTCTTTTTCAATTTTAGGAATCGAGCTAACAGCTTCTTGAACAATCGATGAATTTTTTTGAATTAAAACAAAAGATTCTAGCATAGAATTATAAAAAGATCCGAAAGATTGAAAATCTGAAAATCCGATCTTTATTAGTTCTACAGAAATATTAGTATCTGTATAAAGATAGGCATAAAACGCTGTATTGTAATCAGAATCTGTTAGTTTGTGAGCTTGTGGATGATCTTGAAAATTTTTTGCTTTTCGTAAAATAATAGGAAGATAAGTAATAAAACGTTCCATTGTGGGTCTAGTTAGTTCAACTGGAACAAAAAAATTCTCTGGTATTTGAAATTTATTTTGTTTTTGTCCACAGGAAATAAGTGATAAAAACATGGTTAAAATAATTAATAAACGCATCGTATACTCCTAAAATCCTGTTCGTTTAAATTCTTTATCAAAGAAAATTTTATCTAATGATACTACAATGGGTCGCCCGTGAGGACAGGAAGAAGGATTTTGGCATTCCTTCCATGCAAATAAAAGAGAACCCACTTCATCATATGACAAGCGATCTCCTGATCTCACAGATCCTTTACAGGCAATCATCTTTGCAGATTCATCCCAAGGTAGGGTACTTATATCTTTTACAAATAATTCTCTGAGTACATTTAGAGCATCGGGATAAGAGACAATCACAGGAATTGCCTCAACAGAAAATGCTGTTTCACTAATACGATGCATCTGAAATCCATATTGAAAAAGTGCAGGAGAAATCTCTTCAAAATACTCTGCATCATGTTTTGGCAATTCAAAGAGTAGAGGAATAATAGTCTGTGATTCTAAACCTTTTTCTTTTTGAGCAATAATTTTTTCATAACGAATACGCTCATGCATGGCATGAAAATCCACTAAATATAATCGACTAATATATTCAAAAATCAAATAGGTCTGAAAGCAAGTGCCTAAATATAGAGCATCCATTAAAATATCTGCCATTGTGCTAGCCTGAACTTGTCGTTCAAAAAGATTGACTAATTGTTCAGATTTTGGGAGTTTAGATTTTACTGTAGGAACTATAGACGAAAATTTAGTTTCAGATTTGTATGATAAAGTCCCTGAAGAAAAAAATGATTCTTTAGCTCCATAAGTAGAAAACTTTCTATTTGATCTTTGAGTAAATGAGCTTGTATTAGGTGATAAGTTACTTTCTAAAGAATTATTAATCGCAAGATTTCTAGTCCAAGGTTCATTAACATGATTGGGAGCTTTTTCTATGCCTAATCTTATAGCGCGACGAACTATATCTGAGACTAATTTTTCTTGCTCAAAACGAATCTCCCTCTTTTGAGGATGAACATTAAAATCAATCTGACAAGGATCTATCTCCAAATAGCAAAAAACAGCTGGGAATTTTGAAGGAGGAAGCATATTTCCGTAAGCAATAGAGATTTGCTGTTTAAAAGGAATCCAGTCTATTGCTCGTCCATTGACAAAAAGATATTGATAAGTTCTGGTTGGTTTATACCATGAAGGATCGGATAAAAATCCATATGCATGGACACCCGATTCTTGGTAAGAGAAAGGCTGAAGAATATTTTTAAGATCAGGAAAAAGATCAACAATCCTATCCAATAACTCCACCGATTCCAAAAGTTGATATTTAAGTTCATTATTATGACTGAGTTCAAATGATACATCAGGGTGTGCTAATGCTTTTTTGAGAAATTCTTGAACAATAGCCCTATATTCTGAAGTATCAGAATTAAGAA
>JBOFDR010000032.1:0-2759 GCA_051647205.1 Brevinema sp.
CATTAACAGGAAATATTAAAGGATTTGCTCTAGATGGAACGCCAGTAGATTGTGTGCGAGGTGCTTTTTTAGGATTATTTGAAGAAGAGTTTGATCTTGTTTTATCAGGTATTAATTATGGAGTTAATGCTTCTCAGGATGTTTTTTATTCAGGTACCGTTGGTGCAGCTCGTGAAGCAACATTTTTTAATAAATTAGCGATTGCTTCCTCTTTAGATTTAGAGGGACATAATGTTGCTCATTTAGTTGATGTTGATGTTGAAAAATCATTCAAATATGCTGCTAAAATGATGAGAACATTTGTAGAAGCACTCCCTCCAGCAGTTCTTGCCTACAGAGGCTCTGTTATTAACATTAATTTCCCAGCCACTTTTCCTGCTAAAGGTATTAAAGTAGTTCAGCTTGGATGGTATGATTATCATACAACACTTGATTATCAAAAAAACAGTGACGAAACTGCTGTGAAGATAGATACAATTGGTAAGGCTGTTACATTAGGAAAAGAAAATCTGGATGGAGATTATCTAGAGAAAGGTTATATTACTATCACTGCTCTTGATAAAGGTGTTGTTTGGGATTCTACTTTACATAAAATGCTCCAATTTTTAGAAAATATTTCTATAGATATTCAGATATAAATATCATAAATAAAAAGACTGTCATATGACAGTCTTTTTATTTTGTATACTTGATTAAATTTGTTTGTCCTTTAAGATCATCAATTGATCGTTTCCCCATCAAAAGCATGAGTTTTGCAAGATCATTTTTGATATTTTGAAGATAAGCACTAACAGCATTTGCTCCACCACCCACAGCGTGGATCGCTACAGGTCGTCCAATCAATACAGCATCAGCTCCAAGAATAATCGCTTTGGCAACGTCTGCTCCAGATCGAATAGCTCCATCGATTAAAATAATAGCTCTATCTTGAACGACTTTTTTGATTTCTGGAAGTATTTCTATAGGTAGAGGAAAAGCTTCATTAATACGACCTCCATGTGAAGAAACAACAATATGTGTTGCACCTGCTTGAATAGCTTTTTCAGCGTTGTCAGGAGTCAGAATTCCTTTGACAATAAAAGGAACCTTATAGAGATCAATTAATTCTTTTAATTCTTTAAGACTTTTTGGAGATGTTTTTTGATTAGCAAGACTAAAAGTATTGATCCCTATACCATCAATATCCGTCCCCAATCCTACCACACCCTCACTAATAGCCTGACGATAACGATCTTTAATATCTTCTTGATTATTTCTTGGTTTACAGATTAATATCCCTTTACCAAAATTTTGAAGAATAACTTTTAAAATATCATCAAATAACTGAGGTGGAGCAGGATCAGGAATAAAAGCCATTGTCCCAGCAAGTATAGCTCCTTTCATAAAAGCATTTTGAAATTCTAGTTCCGATATGATATGATCATAATTAATATAGGATCCACCAATTGGAGCTGTAAGGATAGGCATAGAAAGATCTTCTCCAAACATTTTGATTGATGTATCTATTTCTCTAATATCGTGGATATAATTAGGTATTAATTTTATTGTTCGAAATTTGTCATAGGCTTGGATAAAGCCTTCTCCAGTGCCCACTCCTCCGACACCAGGTATCTCACCTCTACAAGTAATACCATTACATTCTCGGCAGACACGGCAACTTTTTAATACAGATTTAGCATATTGCTCACTGTCTTTGATAATTTCTAAGAGATTATCCGAAGAACGAGTTTTGATTTTGATAAGAGATAAAGTTTCATTTGCTGCTTTTAGTGCAAGCTCTCTGGTAGGGGCACAGGTGATTATGTTGCCACACTTATCTATATTATTTTTTGGTGAAACAATGATATCTCCTACCTTAGCACGGATAGAATAATGTTTTATGTACTCTTTTTGGTTTAAGTTATCAGGGTATTCAATCGAAATAATCTCTCCAGGAGGTGGAATAATAGCACGTTCTACACTCACCCAATTATGACTGGGAGTAATACTATCTATGTTTTCTCCTAAAGCAAGCTTGACCATATATTGATGTAAGTAAATCCCTGTTGCAAAAGGAAAAGTATGTGAAGACATAAAGCCACCAGATAGTCGTCCAGCAATCTCAATAATCCACGACCCTTCTTCAGAAACTTTAATATCACCTTTGGCTGCGCCATGACTTAGTCCAAGTGCTGCAATCCCATCTCTAAAAGTTAAAAGAGCTTTTTGAATGAGATCCTCGGATAAATTAGATGGCAAAATATGACCTGTCTCTACAAAATATGGTGCATATTCAATAATACGATCAGCGACACCTGTAATAGTGACTTGACCATTATGAACTAAAGCATCAATGCTTAATTCATAAGCATCGATATATTCTTCAATCAAATATTCTTTAGTATTTTTGCTATGTTCTTCTGTAATACGAAAAGCAGCCTTAAGATCTTTGAGATGACGAACTAGAGAAGTACCTCTTGCTCCCATATTATTCGTGGGTTTTAGAACACAGGCTTTGTTAATCTCCTGAAAAAAGATTGTTGCTTCTTCAAGGGATGATATTTTTTTAAACTTAGGAATCGATACTCCAAATTTTTGAAAAGCCTCTCTCATCGCAGCTTTATTACTGGCTTTGAAAGCAGCTTCTGGTGTATGACCTACTAAAGCAAATTCTTTAGCAACACTTGCTACGGTATAGGATGCATCTGTTCCAGCTGTTGCGACTCCATGGATTGTCCCATATTGAGCTATAAACTCTTTTATTTTTTGAATAGTTTCAT
>JBOFDR010000033.1:0-2480 GCA_051647205.1 Brevinema sp.
CCCATTCCGTTTAAAGTACTCATATTAAGTCCTACAGTAATAAGAAGTGCAGAAATAGCTAAGATCCAAAAAAAGTTATCAAGAGTTTGTTGGATAATTTCAGCTTCTTGAGTAAATAGATGAACGATGGGTTCTTGGAAGAAAAAAAGTATAGCAAATAAAATACTCCCAAAAAATAATTTGATATGAAGAGAAGATCTTATTGAAGCAATAGTACGATCTTTTCTCTGTCCTCCAAATGCTTTACCGACAAGAGACATATTAGCTAAATCAAATCCATATAAAGATCGATAGCATACATCGCTAAGGAGAAAACCAATATTGAAAATTGCTGCTCCAAGATATAGGGTTTGGTTAAGCATTGAGATAATCAGGGCTGTAGCAAAACTCCAAAACATTATTTCAACTGTAAGAGGTATGCCTAAAATAATACGTTCTTTTATAAAAAAAGACGAGAAAGAAAATTTTTGTTGTTTAATATAAAGAAAGTTATGTTTCCAAAAATAAAGACTAATAATGATCCCACACATCATCTCTGCTATTACTGTTCCAATAGCTGCACCTTGTAGTCCTAATTCGGGAATAACTCCAGCAACTCCCCATATAAAAATTGGGTTAAGAATAATATTGGTAAGTGATTGTGCAATAGTTGCCCACATAATTTGTTGTGTTTTTCCAATTGCTATGAGTATAGAGCTAGGAGCACCAATAAAAACAAAGCGAAATAAATAAAGATAGGAAACAGTTTTTAGATATTTTTCTCCTTCTTTAGCCGCCTCACTTTCTAAGTTCATTACTTGAACAATATAAGAGCTAGCACTTTGCCAAAAAGTGAAAAATAAAAGAGAGAAGAAAATACCTAAAAAAAACATGCGATGAGCAATGGTACCAGCTTCGTTATTTTTTTTTGCTCCAATACGTTGTGAAATCATAATCGTATTTGCAGAATTTAGACCTACCCAAATTGACTCAACTATCAATAAGGGCATAATAATACTTGAGATAGCAACAAAACTATCATTGTTATATTGACCAATATATATCGTATCAATAAATTGTTGAAGAAATTCTGCGATCATTTTCAAACTTGCAGGAATACCTATAGCTAATAAGATTGGTGTGAATTTTTTACTTAATCGTTTGTCATGAGACATAATACACCTTTTTAATTTTATATATATATTATATGCTATTTTTAAAAAAAAGTCAATTTGAAAAAATCCCCCTTATAATGAAGGGGGATTTTTAGTTTTCTTAATAGGTCGTATTATTTAGATAAGTTTTACCATTTCATTTTTATAAATATCAGATATTGGTCCAAAAACTGCTTGTACTCCACTTCCTGAAACAATAATTGCTTTCGCACCAAGTTTTTTGATTGCAGCTTGATCTACTAACTCTGTATTTTTTACAGTAATTCTAAGGCGAGTAATACATGCATCTAAGGACTCAATATTCTCTTTACCACCATAAGCAGCCATAAGTTTTATACCCATTTCACTAACTGGAATACCAATATTGCTATCGGAAAGATCCTCAAGCTCTCTACCAGGTGTTTTAAGATTTAATAATTTGATAGTAAAATAGAATACAACAAAATAAATAATAGCCCAGATTAATCCAAAAAGAATTATTAAATGTTGATTTTCACCAAGACCATATAAAAGTGTGAAATCAATCAAACCATGTGAAAATGTGGTTCCATGTCGGATATCCATTGGAGTGATTACAATATACGCAACTAATACTAATAAAGCATGTATAACATATAGAATAGGAGCTACAAATAAGAATGAGAATTCAATAGGTTCTGTAATACCAGTTAAGAAAGAAGTCAGTGCTGCAGAGATCATCATTCCCATAACAGCTTTTCTTTTTTCAGGTTTTGCTGCCACAGCAATAGCAATAGCAGCAGCTGGTAGTCCAAACATTTTAAAGAGGTAAGATGGCGCTAGATTGCCAGCAGTAGGATCCCCAGATAAGAATCTAGGAATCTCACCACGAACAACATTACCTGCAGAATTTGTAAATTCACCAATTTCAAAGAAGAATGGTACGTTCCAAACGTGGTGAATACCAAATGGAAGTAGCATTCTTTCTGTAAAACCATAAAGTGGGAAAGCAATATTAGGATTACCGTACGCAGCCCAGTTAGAGAAGGATTGAATAGCTGTACCGATTGGCCCCCAAATTAAAGGCATAATCATACCTAACACAACACTTGCTAAAATATTAACAATCAAAACAAAACGTTTTCCACCAAAAAATCCTAAAAATTCAGGCAGTTGAGTATTATATGTTCTGTTAAAAATAAATGCGGTAGTCCCACCAATCAATAGACCACCTGCAACACCCATATCAATAGATGGAATATTCATGATAGATTTTGTTTCGATCCCCATGATTTTTGCAACAGCTCCCATAGTACCTAAGAACACAACATAACCAACTAATGTTGCTACAGCAGATGTACCATCGTT
>JBOFDR010000034.1:0-1883 GCA_051647205.1 Brevinema sp.
GACATAGACAATCTCCTATAGTGATTTCTTATTATACCAAATTATGCCTCTTTGATTCAAATAATATTATAAATTAAAATAAAATATCTTTAGAAAATTATTGACAAAATAAAAGTAAATCGAGTATAATATATCGTTAATAACTTCGAGGAGTACAAGCATGAAAAAAGGAATTCATCCTGAACTAAAAGACACTACAGTAACGTGTAGCTGTGGCGAAACTTTTCAAATAAAAACTGCTAATGAAAAAATGGTTGTTGAGGTCTGCTCAAAATGTCATCCTTTCTATACAGGAACAAATCGCAACACAGAACGTGGTGGAATGGTTGAGCGTTTCAAAAATCGTTATGGTGTACAAAAATAATTATAGATTGTTATTTGCATAATAATTTTAATTATATCATAATTTGTTTATGAAAGGTTTAGAAAAATCGGCACTCTCAGTGAGTGCCGTTGCTTTTTTTATTTCTAACTTAATAAAAGATCAACTTGGGCCTGTCTTAGTCAAGGGTGAAATCTCCAATCTACAGCTTCGAAAACATAGTAGTTATGTAAGATTTTCTCTAAAAGATTCCTCCGCAAAAATTGATTGTCTCACACATCAATCAACCAATGCTGCAAAATTATTAGAGCATTTACAAGACGGTGATGAGGTGATAATTTTTGCACAGCCTAGTTTTTATATCAAATCAGGTCAGATGAGTTTTTTTGCTGATGAGATGATGAAACTGGGAGCTGGTATATTTCGGACCAAACTTGAACAACTAAAACAAACTTTATATGAAGAAGGTCTCTTTGATCAAGGTAATAAAAAATCCCTACCTAGCTATCCAGAACATGTTGGGATAGTTACCTCTGCAGATGGAGCTGCGTTACAGGATATTATAAGAGTAGCCCAAGATCGTTACCCTTTGGTAAAAATTACCGTATTTCCTTCTCTCGTTCAAGGTTCAGATGCTCCAAAATCTTTATTTGAGGCTCTTACACTTGCACTAGGGCAAGACAATCTCGATGCTATCATTATTGGGCGTGGTGGTGGAAGTGTAGAAGATCTACAGGCTTTTAATGATGAAAAACTTGTACGGCTTGTTTTTTCGGCAGAAACACCTATTATTGCAGCTGTTGGACATGAAATCGATAAATCTTTAGTCGACTATGCAGCCGATATCTCAGCACCTACTCCTACAGGAGCAGCAATGGTATTATTCCCTGATAAGCAAGAACTTTTAAAAGAACTTTCCTATATTAAGGATGATCTTCATCAACTTATGTTTAATACCTTAAACGAAGAAGCAAAATTTATCCAACAAAAAAAATCTGATCTCCAACTTCTATTCCAATATACTTTAGAAAAAGAAGAAAATCAATTAAAATATCTAAAACTTCAAAGTGAAGAAAATAATCCAGTCCATATTCTTAAAAAAGGATATGCAATTATAGAGCCTCATCAAGATTGGAAGATTGGTTCAGAGATTAGAATTATTACAAAAAATAAAACTCTTAGTGCAACGATAAATACTATCAAGGATCGCATCAATGAAAAATAAAACACAAATACAAGAAGGCGAATTAATCTACCTCTCTCATGAGAAAATTTCATTTATGATTCCTTTTACTCCAAATAGTAATTTATCGACAAATAAAGGAGAAATCCGATTTGGAGAGACTCAATATTGGGGTGATGTCATTACCAATCACAATGATACAGAACAATTTACTATTCTTCATCCCACACTATCCGATCGTATCATGAAAGTGAAAAGAGCTACGACCATCTCCTATCCTAAGGATATCGGAGCCGTGATTTTAGAAACAGATATCTTTTCTGGTGGAAAAGTAATTGAAATTGGGACAGGGTCTGCAGCCTTTTCGATTGCTATATC
>JBOFDR010000035.1:0-4713 GCA_051647205.1 Brevinema sp.
CATAAGATGAAGAGTTCTTTTTTGAGTTCGTTAAGTCCTTCACCTGTTCCAGCACTTCCGAAATAAACTGGGATTTTTTGCTTTGTTAATTCATCAGCAAATTTACTTACTTCATCAGTTATTTTAGGCATGAGATCAGTTTTATTGAAGTAGACTACGTAGTCTCTAGAAGAAAGGATTTCGGAGTAACGTTCTAATTCTTTTCGAAGAATCAAAATTTTTTGTTTTGGTGCATCTGTAATATCAAGAACAAATAATAAAAGTTTTGTCCGTTCGATATGTTTTAAAAACTCAATACCAAGTCCACGACCTTCTGAAGCTCCTTCAATAAGTCCAGGAATATCAGCTATCAATAATCCGTCTCCAAATGTTTCCGGAATCATCATCCCTAAATTAGGAACAAGAGTCGTAAACGGATAATTAGCGACTTTAGGACGAGCATTAGTGAGTCGAGAGACTAGGGATGATTTTCCAGCATTAGGAAATCCAGCAAGTCCAATATGAGCAATGAGTTTTAGTTCTAAACTGATATGTTTTGTTTCACTCGGTTTTCCACTTTGAGCATATTGAGGGCTTTGTTTGACAGCTGTTTTGAAATGATAGTTTCCTTTACCACCTTTACCACCTGCAAGAGCTATATATTCTCGATATTTACCAGAGAGATCCATTAAAATCTCTTTGCTACCATCTTCAAGAATAGCTGAGATAATTGTTCCTGCTGGGACTTCAAGGATAATATCTTTCCCTTTTTTCCCATAGCATTTTTCACCTTGACCTTCTTGTCCATGCTCTGCTTTGAATTTTTGTCCTATATGGTAATTTGCAAGTGTATTAAGCTGATCATTGACTCTGAAAATGACACTACCACCATCTCCACCATCTCCACCATCAGGTCCCCCATCTGGCACAAATTTTTCTCTATGGAAAGAAACACACCCGTCTCCACCTTTCCCTGAGCTAATAACTATTTCTACTTCATCTTTAAAAATCATGAGTCTTCATTCCTGTTTGAGAATATCTCTATACTAATCCTGTACTTCCAAAACCACCGTCTCCTCTAGTAGTATTAGAAAGTTCTTCTGTAATTTCAAAATCTGCTTGAGTTACAGAAGCTAACACCATCTGAGCAATACGCATTTGAGGAGTGATAGTAAAATCGACTCCACTTAAATTACATAATAAAATCTTAATTTCGCCACGGTAGTCAGCATCAATGGTACCTGGTGCATTTGGGATAATGAGACCTTTAGATGCAAGACCACTTCTAGCACGGATTTGAACCTCAAAACCACTAGGAATCTCAAATGATAATCCTGTTGGTATCATTGCAATTTGTCCAGGAAGAATAATAAGATCTTCAGATAATAAGGCACATAAATCTGCACCAGCAGAGTCTTTAGTTTGATAACTAGGAATAAGTGCCTCGTTATTAAATTTTTTGATTTTTAGCTTCATTTATTTTCCCTTCAGCTATGTCTATATTTGTTGTTTTTCTAAATTCTACATACTCTACTAGTGATTTTACCATATCTTTATTTCCACTCATTTGTGCAAGAGATAAGGCTGTTTCATTATTTTTATCTTGTATAAATGGATCAATACCTAAAGAAATCGTATGGTTTAATAGTTCAGTATTATTTCCTTCGACAGAATGATGGAGCAAGGTACTTTTGAATTTATCTTGATCATAAATATTAGCACCTTTTTTTATTAAAAAACGAACCATATCTTTATTACCGATGCTTGCAGCCCATAATAGAGCTGTAATACCATCTTTATTCATAAAATACATATTAGCACCCTGTTGGATTAAAAAGTCTAAAAGGTTAATATTACCTGTTTGAAGAGCATAAAATAAAGGTGTGGCTCCTGTTTTTTTATTTCCGAGATTAATATTTGCTCCAGCTTGAAGTAAGAATTTAGTGAGATCCATATTTTTTTCTTGAATAGCAATAATTAATGGTGTTTCGCCTGCTTTATTATGTAAATTCACTTTAGCACCACGTTCGATTAAGATTTCTGCCATGGGTTTACTTTTTCGATAAATAGCATATCCAAGAGCTGAGCAACCATATTTATCTTTAGCACTTACATTTATTTTGTGGTTTTTTTGTAAAAACTCTTTCAGAGTTTTAGTAGATCCTTTTTGTACGATCTGTATAAACTTATCAGTTGTTCCTGCAAGCAATGGGCTTTGAACCAAGATCAATATACCTAAAATATTTTTAATGATGGACTTCATTATTTTCTCCTATCTGTTCCATTTTTTAGAAAGAAAGAAAAAATACCGTCTAAAATTTGTTTTGGTGATGAGTATAAAGATTCTGCAGGTAATGCTGCATTGATAAAATTTTTCCCATATCCTTTAGAAAAAATTCTTCCATCTAAAACTAACAAAACACCTCTATCTCTTTTAGAGCGTATTAATCTTCCAATTCCTTGCTTATATTTTAATACAGCTCGTGGGACAGAATAATCATTAAAGGGGTTTTGACCATTTTCTTCCATAAGTTTATATATTGCTTTATTTAAAGGATTTGCTGGGCTATCAAATGGTAATTTATCAATAATTACAAGCCTTAGATTGTCTCCTGGAACATCAATTCCTTCCCAAAAACTAGAAGTTGCAAATAATACAGCATAGTCTTTTGATCGAATAGTGTTTAGAAGAAAATCTCTAGAATGGTCTCCTTGTTTGATAGGAAGTAGTCCTGCTTCTTCAAATTCTACAGCTAATGTTTGGTAGGCGAAGTTCATGGTTTTATAGGAAGTAAAGAGGATTAAAGTACCTCCACCAGCGATGAAGATAGCTTCTTTGATAAGTTCTAATTTTTCTTTTTCTTGTTGTCCGAATGCAATATGGTTTTCATTAATAACAAATACTTTCATTTGATTTTTATAATCAAATGGACTAGGAAGAGTAATCGAATGCACACGATCTGGCTCAGCGTATTCGAGCCCGATATTGTTGGTAAAAAACTCAAACGATTTATTAACAGACAAGGTAGCGGAGGAGAGAATAAGAAAATCTTTTGGTCTGAAGATATGTTTGGATAAAAAATCACCAACGACAGCAGGACCTGCAGAGAAAGTAGCTTGTTTATATCCGATTTCCATTTGTTTTACAGCGAGTGCTTCATTATCAAGATCTTGAAAGATGTTTTTGTAGGTTTGTCGTATTTCGTTTAGGGCTTGGTTGTGGATATCAATTACACGTAGAATTTCTAAAACACGTTCTTCTTTGAAATTTTCTTGAGCTTGTGTAATGAGTTTAGTAATATTGAAATCAATATAACGAATCTTATCAAAAATTTGTTCTAAGATCTTAAGACCGTGTATCCACTCAGGCTTGGAAAGCTCAGATCTGTTGATTTCAATAGAAATATTAGGTATATTAGCAAAAAGTGCCATAAATTCTTCTTCTTTAATTCGAAGCATGCTAGTAAGATCTAATATTTCGTGTGTTGATTTATGAAAAAGTTCAAAAAGATCTGAATGTCGTTCTAAGGCAGCTCGATCATTTAATAAACTAAGTTGACCAAAGATCTTTGTCCCTTTTTTTCGATACAAACGTGATAATCGCCAAGAAATTGAAGAAAAAGAAAAATTTTGTGCCATGGCATTCAGTGTAATCTGAGATAGATTGTGTGCCTCATCAAGAACAACTCCTGAAAAATGAGGAATTGTCGACATAAATCCTGTATTATCATCAATCGCAGCTAGCAAAAGAGCATGATTCCCAATAATAATATGAGAGGCTTCAGCTGACATGCGTGCTTTATAATAAAAACAATCTGTATAAAAAGGACATTCTTTTCGAGGGCAATTAGGTGTTGACGCAGATAGTTCTTCCCAAAGATCGCTAGAAATTTGTTGAGGAATTTCTCCTCGAAGACCTTCTTCTGTTTGATGAGCCCAAGTTTTGACAATATCAATCTGATGATCAATACTAGAAGAATTATCAAATAAAGATTCTTTTTTTTCTTGATCGTGTTCAAGATCATCCAATCCTTTTAAACAAAGATAATTTGATCTTCCAACAAGTACAGCAAATCGAGGTCTGATGCCTGTCACTTTTTCTACAACAATACTAACTAGTTCAGCATCTTTTTTAGCGATTTGACTTTGAAGGGTAATCGTATGAGTAGAAATGAAAACTCTTTTATCTGATAATACTGACCAAATAGCTGTAGGAATAAGATAGGATAACGATTTCCCTGTTCCTGTACCTGCTTCTGCTAAAAAAATTTGATCATTATTGATGGCATCGATGATTTTTGAGACCAGTTTTTCTTGTTCTATACGTTCTTCATAACTCCCAATGAGTTCTTGGAGGGTTCCATCTTTTTGAAAAATAGAGAGTACTTGTTCTTCCTGAAGAAAAACACGGACTTTTGGTTTGTAGACGACATTTACTTGAGTGCAGTCGTTATTGATGATATAAAAACCAAGTTTTTTAGTTGCCAAAAGAGAAGCAATATTGATATCTGGGTTGGAAGCTCTTAGATCACCAGAAGGATGATTGTGGATGACAACGTCTCCTTTTAAGCTATCAGCAAGAGGGGCAGGTACGGATTCATCGTTACCATAGGCAATAGTTTCAAATTCTGTAACAAGACCATTTCGATCTACCCAACCAATAAAAAAAACTTCAGCACCTTGATGTTCTGAAATGATTTTAGACAAAGATTCTTGTACAGAGTAATGAAAAAA
>JBOFDR010000036.1:0-1775 GCA_051647205.1 Brevinema sp.
TACTAATGATTACAATCTTAATAAGATCGCACGAATTGAAGGTGTAGAAGTACTTAATATTAATGATCTTGTTAATGCAATTAAGCCCGTACTTCTTCCTGGAGAAGAATTAGAACTTGATATTGTAAAAGAAGGAAAAGAGCACGGTCAAGGGATAGGCTCTTTACCTGATGGTACGATGGTTGTTGTCGCTCAAGGTGCAGCTTTAGTTGGTAAAAAAATGCGTGTGCAAGTCACCAGTTTACTCCAAACATCTGCAGGGCGAATTATTTTTACAGAGGTTATGGCATAAAAATGAGAATTGCGTTAGGATATGATTTACATCGAACGATTTGTTCAGAAAATGGAGTTGTTGTGTGTGGTGGGGTCTCTATTTCTTGTGGGCTTGAGATTGATGGCGCTCATTCAGATGGAGATGTTGTTTACCATGCTTTAACAGACGCCCTACTTAGTGTCCGAGGAACAGATATAGGTGTAGTTTTTTCTAACACAGATTCTCAACATAAAAATAAAAATAGTAAAGAATTTGTCGCATATGCATACAACTCCTTAGATTATTATCTTATCAGTAATATTGATATTGTAGTTATTTGCGATCAACCAAAAATTTCTTCGCATGCTTTAGCAATAAGGCAGAATATTTCCTTATTGCTAAATGTGCCTATTGATAGAATCTCTGTGCGTGGAAAAACAACTGAAAATACAAGAATCAATATAATAGAAGCTTATGTAAATATACTTTTTATTGAAAAATAATATATCTAAACGAGAGTTTGCTATGGCTAAAAAAAAGAAACCAGAATCATTACTGGAAAATATTAAGGTATTTGTCTCTACTTATGTTCTTGCACTATTAATTAGAACATTTTTGATAGAGGCATCTCAAATACCTTCTCAATCAATGGTTCCTAATTTGTTAGTAGGGGACACTTTGATGGTAGAAAAAATTAGCTTAGGTACTTATATTCCTGTACTAAATAAAAAGCTACCAAATTTCACCAATCCCAAAGCTAATGATATGGTTGTGTTTGTCTCCCCAGAATGGAAAGCTCCTTCTTTTGGAGATCAATTAATTACTTTTTTATCTCTTTCTTTAATCAATAAAGACAATACTTTTAATAACCCTAAAATTTTAGTGAA
Source organism: Brevinema sp. (assembly GCA_051647205.1). Taxonomy (GTDB): domain Bacteria; phylum Spirochaetota; class Brevinematia; order Brevinematales; family Brevinemataceae; genus Brevinema_A. The sequence goes on from JBOFDR010000036.1 coordinate 1,141, forward strand.
GAGAATTGTTGCAGCTCCAGGTGATGAAGTGACGATGACGAATGGTCAGCTTTATATTAATCAAGAGAACCTAAATCAAGGATATCTTAAAAATGAAAGCCAACCTCTCTTCAGCGGTGGTAAACGTTATGGTAGTATTACGATGAATTTATTTCAAGAAAAAAATCGTGATTATCAACGTTTGATTCAATATTTACCTAAAAAAATGTCTCGTGCTGAAGTTGATATGACATTATTTGAGTATCCTGATTTTGTGAATGAGATTCGTGAGTTAGTTGTTTTAGGATTTCCGAAGATTAGAATCCCTCAAAAAGGTCAAAAAATACTTCTAACAGAAGCTAGCCTTTATGAACGATATCTCTTAACAATGCTTATTCAAAGAGAATCTCGTAAAATAACAACATTTACTAATGGAAAAATTTATCAAAATAATATAGAAATCTCAGAATGGATTCCTAAAGATGATTATTACTTTATGATGGGAGATAACAGAGATTTTAGTGAAGATGGGCGTTACTTTGGTTTTGTCCCACGTAACAATATCTATGGACGTATTTTGTTCCGTTATTGGCCTCTTAATAGAGTAGCATTTGATCTTAATATCAAAAAATAAATCTCAAATCAAAAACACCCCA
>JBOFDR010000037.1:0-2627 GCA_051647205.1 Brevinema sp.
ACCCCAACCTAGGTTTCCGTTCACAGCACCTTTAGTATAAATAAAGTTAGCTAGGATGTTATAAGCAAAATAAACACGTGTAGTTGTATTTCCTAACACTCCAAAAACTAAGGTATCTGCTGTTGAACCTGTTGGTAAAGCAGTACTTGAAAATGGTTCCCACCCTAAGTAAGCACTTGTAAATCCATGAGCTGAGATAGGTATATAAAGTATTGCTAAAATTACAAACTTTTTCATCGTAATCCCCACTATCTTCTGTTCTCTGTTTTGCTATTAAAATATTTTGAGCAAAAGTTCCTAGTATGCTATCTTTTTATAAGTCTATAATTGCATAAAGTAACTATATGATAGTTTATTATTTCAATAAAATCAAGTCTTTGTAATTCAATAGATATCTTAATTTCTTTAGTAAATTAGTACGCTTTGTTTGCAAAAATTTTAAAAACGCAGTATAATTTAACGTAGTTTTTTAATTTTTTGATATTAGTTACTACCATCTATCGACACATATATTATTTATAAGGAGGAGATTTGCTATGAACAGTCAAAAACTCCAAGGTATTCGTCAATCTGAAAAAGCAGCTAAAGACTTGCTAAGTTCTGTGGAAGAAGAAATTCAACAAATAATACGTAAAGCAAATGCTAGTGTTGTACAAATTCAGGAAGATGCAAAAACAGAGGCAAGACATTTTGAAAATAAGCTTCTCGATCAATATCGTATACAAGGCGAAGATCAAGCAAAGCAAATTTTATCTGATCTTGATACAGAATTAAAAAATATAGATCAATCAGCCCAATCTACTCAGCAACAAGCAGTTTCTTATATACAAGAACAAATGAAGGTGTTGTATGGCAATCATTAAAATGAAAAAAATCACTCTTGCAGTATCAGATAGTGTTAAAGATTCTATACTTGATGAGCTTCAATTAGTTGGGGTAGCACATATTGATCATTTGAATGTACAAGGTGTTGATGGCGAAGTTGCACCCCAAGATGAGTGGGCTATAGAACTTAATACTATTGTCGATCAATCTGCTGTTTTTGAAGATTATCGTAAAGAAATCAGCAATGTTATTAGTAAAATTCAAGAGTTTTATAAAAAATCAGCACCTTCTTTTGAAGTTACTTCTATTGAAAAGATTAACTCTCTTCATCTATCGTATGATATTCCTACTCTTGTAGCAGATCTTAAAACGCTTGATCATACTATGAAAGAAAGTGATTCTCATAGACAGATTTTAGAACAAGAGCTTTCTGAAGTCAAAAAATGGGTGTCGTTGATTGATAATTTTGATCCTATTCATGATAAAGATCCTTGTATTATAGGAGTAGCTGGTCATATTGAAGAATCTTTATTTGAAAATTTCAAACAAGAAATTTTTGTTCAAACACCTTATGCAGATGTTATTTCTCGTATTGAGGATAAAGAAGTATATTGTTATGTTGTTGCCAGTAAAGAAGTTTGGGACACCGTCACTACTGTTATCAAAAATCATCCCTTTCATACTCAGCTGATTACCAGAAGAAGTGGAAATACAGAAGTGATCATTGATCATATTAACGCAGATCTTAATCAAACACTTAAAAAATATCAAACAGCCTTAGAACAATTAAAAGAATATTCTGATAAGATCTATGATTTGGCATTATTACACGATATCTTAGAAATGAATATTCAACAAAAAAAATTAATTGCTAAGGGATTGGTTTCAGAATCAGTCTACTTCTTTAGAATGTGGATTCCAGAACATCTTCTTCCAAAGGTACTAGCATTATTATCTGTTTATGAAAAATCTATTGATATTACTGTGCAAGATCCTATAGAAGCAGAATACGATGAAGTCCCTGTTTATATTGAAAATAATAATCTAACAAAACCCTTTTCCGCACTTACTAATATGTATGGTACACCAAAATACGGAGCTACTGTTGATCCTACACCACACCTATCTGTATTTTATTTTATCTATTATGGTATTTGTTTAGGTGATGCTCTTTACGGAGCGTTACTAGGAATCTTTTCATCTTTTATGATGTTTAAAAATCGTGCTAATCAATCAGCTTCAAACTTCTATGCTTTGTTAGCGTGGAGTGGTCTCTCTGCTGTTATTGCAGGATTTTTTATTGGTTCTTATGCTGGTGACCTTTTTAACAAATATATTCCAGTTCCTTTTCTAACAAATCTTAGCTTTACATTTTCTGATGGGGCGTCATTTTTTGATAAACCTTTATTTGTATTGTTTGTATCCTTATTATTAGGTGCATTCCAATTATGGTACGGCCAAATTCTCAAATTCATCGTTGCTCTCAGAGGTAATAAATTAGAAGCGTCTTTTGATAATCTTCCTTGGCTGATTTTATTGACAGGATTTTTTGGTTGGGCAGTTTTTGATTGGATTGCAGGGTTGGCAGGACTCAGTATCTTATCATCAGAAATGACATCATATATGTTTACCCTAATAAAAATTGGGGCTGGATTAGTAATTATTAACGCTATGAGAAAGGGCTTTCAAAAAAGCATTGTTGCAGGATTTGTTGGTCCTTTAGCAGGAGCATGGGAGTTATACGGTATCTCAGGATTTTTAAGTAATCTACTATCTTATGCACGTCTGTTAGCTCTAGGGCT
>JBOFDR010000038.1:0-2199 GCA_051647205.1 Brevinema sp.
CCTATTTTACCATGCATACAAGAACCATCTACATAAGCACAAATGCCTGTGGTTTTTTGTTCATTAGGAAAAAGATAACGATGCCAAAGTTCTTGTATTTGCTCTTTTTTGCTATCATTAGTAGTCTGAAAAACTAGAGAAAAAGTTTTTTTGGAAGGCTTATGATATAGGATAACAATGATATCTAGTAAACGTATTTTGACATTATAATCTCGAAAACTAGACATATCAAGAACAGCCTCAATATTTTGGTGCTGAAGGAAGGTAATAAATTTTTGGCTTTCTGTTAATAGTTCTTGATAGCTTATAGTCATCCTATTTCCTAATCGTTATTTTTAATTAAATGTCGATATTCTTTGCCTTTATATTTAAATCTTTTAATCTTTCGTGTAGAATTTTTTTGTAATTCTTCTGAAAAAACTTCATAGCCACGGATCATTTGGTACATTTGGAGCTTTTTATTAACTGTTCTAATATGTTCATCAATAGATTCTGTTACTATAGAATCTTGAGGATTAATCCCTAAACTTTCTAGATTAGGGATGTCAAGTACCAATAAAGAACAAACTACTTCGCTCATATCTGTGTCAGACATAGGTATCCCAATAACGATAGATTCCAAAATATAAGGATGATCATTGATTAATTCTTCAATTTCTTCAGGATAGACATTTTTTCCACCACCAGTAACGATGATGTTTTTACAACGACCTGTAATATAAAGATGTTCCCTACCTCTACAAGTTTGTAAACAACCCATATCACCTGTTTTAAGCCAGCCATCTTCTGTAAGAACTTCTGCTGTAGCCTGGTCATTATTCCAATATCCGAGCATGATATTATCGCCTTTAACAGCGATCTCACCAATACCTTCTTCGTTAGGGTCAATAATTTTACACTGAAGATTTGGAATAATATTTCCAACAGATCTATTATCTATATATCCCACAGGATTACCCACAGAAATTACAGGAGATGCCTCTGTCAAGCCATATCCATTAGCAAGATTGAATCCTAAAGCTGCGTAGCCTTTAGAAGTAGCATAAGAAAGCGGAGCCGCCCCCGAAATTAAAAAACGAACCGTTGAAAAACCTGCTTTTTTTCGTAAAAACCCAAAAACTTTCTCTCCAAATTTATGAGACCCTGTTAATGTATGTATAAAAGAAGAGAAATGATAAAGACCTGTGATAATTTCTTTTATAGGAGATTTAAGAACAGCAAGCTGACGCATAATCCCATCAAGAATTTTAGTATAAAGTGTAGGAATACCAATCATTACGGTCACATGAGTAGACTTAATACAATCAATAAGTCGATTTGGTTTTAAGGAATCTGCATAGCTCATAGATCCTCCGACACCTAAAGTTGTTAGCTCTACAGAAAATTGAAAAGTATGGTGTAGAGGTAGAACACTGAAAATCACATCATTATAATCAAGACGTGCTGCTATCCAAAGGTTGTTAGTTTGTTGACTAAAATTCCCATGACTAAGCATTACGGCTTTCGGTGTTCCTGTTGTACCAGAAGTAAAGATTAACGAAGCAATATCATTTTGATTAATTTCATTTTTTATAAATGTCTGAGGGGTGAGATGAATAATATCATCTAAATAGGTAACATTAATAGATTGATTTATATTGTTTGAAATTCTATCAAACAATATCCATTCTTTAATCATACTAATGATCTCTGTATCGACTTTCATTTTTTCAAACAAAGCAATAGAAGTAACCATGGTTTCGACCCCAGAGCTTTTTATAAGATTCCTGATTTCATCTACTGCTAGCATAGCATCAAAAGGCACTGCAATAATACCATTATAAACAATTCCTAGATAAGCTTTCATCCATTCTGGTCTATTTTCAGAAATTAAGGCGATTTTATCACCTTTTTGAATTTTCTTCTGTGATTGTAGATAAGTTGCTAATGATCTGGCACCTTTATACAACTTTTGATAAGATGTAGAAATATAACGTTCTCCGTCAAATGATTTAGCATAAGTCAATTCAGCTCTTTTTTCGAAAGAATCTACTAATTGCTGTAAGTTTAAATACATAGATAATACCTCGCTTAACATATAATACATTTTAACACAAATAAAATATTTGTCAATTATTTTAATACTGTTTATTAAAATAATTACATTAGATAGATAATCAAATGATCTAGAATAAATTATATTTTAAACATATTTGTCTA
>JBOFDR010000039.1:0-2063 GCA_051647205.1 Brevinema sp.
TGACTTTTCATCCATCCAAGCAACAAGCACTGGTCTCACAATTTCGCCTGTTTCTGTAATAATTTTTGTATTCGTATCATGTCCATCCGAGACCCAAATTTGATTCGAAATAAGATTGGATCGATCTCTCGTTATATGTCCGAGGATACGATCTTGTTCAGATCGTTGACCTCTTGCAGCAGATCTAAGACCTGTGCTTGTTTGATTTTTAATGAAATTATTAATAACAAACTCTGTTAAAACGTTTGATAATTCTTTTTTTTTTGTCAGCGAGTTCTTTGAGATTGGATGCATCTTCGCCCAATTCTTTGAGGGCTACTTGATGAATAATATGTCCATGAATACTTCGAGCAGAACGCTGGTTTTGATCAAGATAAGCCTTTAATACGATATCATGAAATTGTGTGGGCAGTTTAGTAACGCCTTGCCTTTTTCCATATTCAGGAGCGAGGGCAACGATGCCACCTTTGCTTAGTGCTGACTCCCACATATAGTAGGATCGCTTTTTGAGTGAAGCAATAGACTCTAATGTTTTTGATGAAGCGATCTCTGACCATTGATCAATAAAGAAATCTAAAGCTTTATCCTTAGTGCCACCCTTTTCAAGATGAAACTTTTTGAATAACTCTATTGCTGTGAGTCGAGCTTCTGCGATCACTCTATTATATGGTGCAAGTGTGAGTCGATTGAGTGGGCTATCTTCAAGGTTAGTTATATCGGTGGTTTGAGAACTAAGGATCTTCGTTTGGATTGCTGCAGGGAGTAAAGAAAAAGCATATCGTTTTTCTCTAGCACCATTCTTTTTTACTTCTTTATGATCCCATGCCTCATCTTTTGAGATTCTCTGAATTGATCTTAAAGATGTATCTAAAAACTTAGCAAGATCTTTGGCTGTGTAATATTTTTCTCTCATAGAATGCCGACCCATTTATATCGAATTTCGTTATTTTTGATGTATTTTTTACATTTGAATTTATATGATTTTCCTAGTTTTATGTAAGAATGTACTTTAGGGTAAAGAACCCTAGGAACTAGTATTTTGAACTCTTGATTTTGGCTATGAAAATGACAGAAATATAAAGGCGTTTTGACAGGTATTTCTACCGACCAATTAACAACAATACCTTCAAGTTCTATGTTATTAATAAGCATTATCTTAACAGCTCCATTCTCTTGGCGAAGTCATTGATCTGATCGAGCATTTTCACACAGTTACCCAGCATCATCTTCGCAAACATATCTTCTTCTTGAATAATACTTCTTAAAACTCTGAGGATCTCTCTTTGTTCACTATCATCAATGATCTCTTGAGAACTCATCTCAAGTGTTTTCTCGAGTGCTTTTTCAATAATCTTTTCTGTGCTAAGCTCGTCCCTTAAAGATATCTCTAAGTCGATCTCTAGTTTTTTTAGTTTTATCATGGTATTTGGTGTGAGCATTTTTCCCCTCTCAACCCTATTTTTCTAAATGGACGAAGTCCCTTTGCCCCTCGATGGCTCGAACATCGATGTATGCCGTTGGGGCTTTTTATTTTTCTGTTTCTACTAGTCTGCTGACTTCCTCTATTAGCATCTCTAATTCTGTGATCTTTGCTAGCAGAATCCAATCAAGTAAGGATCTTCCCTCAATGAATCTTTGGTTTGCTGTGAGTTTTCTATTATCTAGTGATTTTTGATGCTTTTTGATCTGTCTATTAAGAAGTCTTAAAATCTTAGTTCTATACACTTAAAAGCTCCTTTTTAGTATCTTTAATAGGATTTACATAGAATTTTTTAACATCTCTTCTTTGTTTGCAATGCTTGATTACAGCTCCCAATGTTACTGCCACGGGATATGACAATACTTCGTGAACTTTTTCTCCCGAATGATGATGCCACATCACACCGAATTTATTATAAAAAACTGGTTTCATTTTTATTCCCCTAAACATAAACAATAAACTGGAGACCCATGTTATCCCACATAAGCCCTTTCATTCCAAGATCTACAATGGTATCCATTACGTTATCTACAACGATCCCATATCCTTTATGAAAATTTCTTCCATTATACTCTCGCACTTC